>NZ_JBSFRB010000054.1:0-50858 GCF_053589015.1 Streptomyces sp. NPDC003393
GCCCTGGTCCGCGCCGGCGGCACGCTCGTCACCATCGCCATGCCGCCCAAGGTCCAGCCCAAGGACGGGCGGGCGGTCTTCTTCGTCGTCGAACCGGACCGCGCCCGGCTCGCCGATCTCGCCGCGCGGGTGAGGGACGGCCGGCTCAAGCCGTCCGTCGGTGCTGTGTGCCCGCTCGCCGAGGCCCCCTCCGTCTTCGCCGCCGGGTCGCGCACCCCGGGCAAGACGATCATCCTCGTCACGGAAGACCGAGCCGGGGGGCCGGCGTGATCGGAACACGCGTCGCCGCCGGCTTCCTGGCCGCGGCGACACTGACCGCAGCCACCGCCTGCTCGGCTCCAGCGAAGTCCACCCACGCCAAGGGCACGACCGGGGCCGCGGCATCGCTTGCGGCCACGGCGTCCACACGCCCCACCGAAACCCTCGAGCCGCTGCTCCAGCAGGCTCTTCCGCAGGTGAAGGGCAAGACGTTCACTTCGTTGATCGTCGACTTCCCGCCCCACGCACGTGCGCTGCCGCACCGGCACGGCCAGGCGTTCGTCTACGCCTACGTCCTGGAAGGCACCGTGCGCAGCCGGCTCGCCGGCCAGCCCGTGACCACGTACCAGCAGGGCGAGAACTGGATCGAGCTGCCGGGCGCCCACCACGTCCTCACCGAGAACGTCAGCCCGACCGAACGGGCCAGGCTCCTGGTCGTCTTCGTCTCCAACACCGGAGCAAAGCTCAAGGTCGACGACCCGGCGTCGTAGCCCGGGGCCACCGTGGGCGGCACCGCACCGCTCACCACCCGGCCCCTGCCGCACACATCCGGCGGGCCACCCCGTGCACGACAGGTGCGGGGCGCCGGCCACCCGAACGAACACGAGGAATCATGACCGACACACAGCGCGTCAACATCGGCAAGCAGCACCCGGCCGCCTACAAGACCCTCATCGCCCTGTCCTCACAGGTGGAGGAGGCCACCGCCGCAGCGGGTCTCGACCCGCTCCTGGTCGAACTGCTGAGGATCCGCACCTCGCAGATCAACGGCTGCTCGTTCTGCCTGCGCATGCACACCCGCGACGCCCTCAAGAAGGGCGAGAACCCCGACCGGATCGCCGTGCTCCCCGCCTGGGAGGAGACCAGCTACTTCTCCGAGACGGACCGCGCCGCCCTCCGCCTGACCGAGGCGATCACACGCGTGCCGGACGGGCATGTCAGCGACGAGGACTTCGACGCCGCCGCGGCCGTCCTCACCGCGGACCAGATCTCGGCGATCGCCTGGCTCGCCACCGTGATGAACGCCTTCAACCGCGTCGCGATCACCAGCCGCTACCCCGTCGGCAGCTGACGCAGCCGGCACGCCGTGACCGGCACCCCTCGCCGTGTTTGGCGGTGCGTCCTCGGGCTGCCGTAAGATTCCCGGTTCGAAAGCGGGCGCGAGTCGGAGCGCCGCGTGACGATCAGGGAAGCGGCAGCGCGATGACGGTGACAGACGACGGCTCCATGGCCACGGACGAGGTGGTGCACGCGCCTGGCGGCGAGTCCGCGTACGGGCCCGGCATCGACCCCGAGCGGCTCGCCGTCTGCCTCGACGTGCTCAAGGAACTGGACCGGATCGAGGTCGACCACCCCGACGCCGTCACGGTGCGCCGGGCCACCTCGCACCTCTACCGCGTGGTCAAGCAGCGCCGCCGCCAGGAGCGCCGCGCCGCCAAGACCGCGCACGACCGAGCCGTCACCGAGGCCACCGCCACCGGCTCCGCCGAGCGCATCGACGACGAGACCGAGGGCATCCTGCCGTCCTCCAAGGTCGAGACGGGCAGGATCGCGGGCATACTCCAGCGCCCCCGCTCCTGCTACACCTGCAAGCAGCGCTATGTCGAGGTCGACTACTTCTACCACCAGCTCTGCCCGACGTGCGCCGCCGAGAACCGCGCCAAACGGGACGCCCGCACCGACCTCACCGGCAAGCGCGCCCTGCTCACCGGCGGCCGGGCCAAGATCGGCATGTACATCGCGCTGCGCCTGCTGCGCGACGGAGCGCACACCACCATCACCACGCGCTTCCCCAAGGACGCCGTCCGCCGGTTCAAGGCCATGGAGGACTCGGCGGACTGGCTGCACCGGCTGGAGGTCGTCGGGATCGACCTGCGCGACCCGGCGCAGGCCGTGGCCCTGGCCGAACAGGTCGCCGAGGCCGGCCCGCTCGACATCCTGATCAACAACGCGACGCAGACCGTACGCCGCCTGCCCTCCGCCTACGCGGCGCTGGTCGAGGCGGAGACCGCCCCGCTGCCCGCCGGTGAGCTCCCCGCCCACCACGTCATCGGCACGTTCAACTCCGGCGCCGTGGACGGCATCGCCGCGCTGCCGCTCGGCACCAGTGGTCTGGACGCGCAGAAGGTCGCCGACCTCGCTCTCGTGGCCGGCAACGCCAGCGTCGCCCGGCACCTCGACGGCTCCGCCATCGACGCCGGAGGCCTCGTCCCGGACGTCGTCGACACCAACACCTGGGTGCAGACCATCGACCAGATCTCGCCGGTCGAGTTGCTGGAGACCCAGCTGTGCAACTACACCTCGCCGTTCATCCTGATCAGCGCGCTGCGCCCGGCCATGGCCGACGCGGCGAAGAAGGCGGCGAGCGGGCGCGCGTACGTCGTGAACGTCTCAGCGATGGAAGGTGTCTTCAGCCGCGGCTACAAGGGAGCCGGCCACCCGAACACCAACGCCGCCAAGGCCGCGATGAACATGGTGACGCGAACCAGCGCCCAGGAGATGTTCGACACCGACGGCATCCTCATGACCTCGGTCGACACCGGCTGGATCACCGACGAGCGCCCGCACTACGACAAGCTCCGCCTGGCCGAGGCCGGCTTCCACGCCCCGCTCGACCTGGTCGACGGCGCCGCCCGCGTCTACGACCCGATCGTGCGCGGCGAGGCGGGCGAGGACCTGTACGGCGTCTTCCTGAAGGACTACGCGCCCGGCAAGTGGTGAGCCGGGACCACAGGTGACCGGGCCGGGCCCGGCCCGGACGGCCGGAGCCGGTCGGACGGGCGGACGGCTTCGGACCGGACCGGTGTCAGCCGAGCGCGCCCAGGCGGGAGTTGCGGGCCGCGACCAGCTCCAGGAGGGTCCGCCAGTCCTCGAGGACCCCGGCGTCGGAGCCGTCGCTGAGCGCCTCCTCGCGTGCCTGGCGCAGGCTCAGGGCGTCCTCGTCGGCCGGCTGGGCGCGGCGGGCCTCACCGGGCACCGCCTGCCGCCGTACCAGACGGGCGACGCGCTCGCCCAGCAGGCCCCGCACGGCGTCGGCCGAGCGGGCGGCGACGGCCGCCCCGTCCTCGGGCCCGGCTTCGGGGACAACGGGATCCAGGAGCCGGCCGATGCCGTGGACCAGGCCCGCCACCTGAAGCTCCTTGTCGGCCGGACGGCGCCGGCGCAGCAGTGCGGCGGTGCGCAGGGCATGGTCGAGGAGATCGGCGCGGCGGCCGTCGCTGCCGGGGTGATCGGGAGCGTCGGCGTCCCGGCAGGCGTACAACAGGTCCATCAGCTCCTCGACGCTGCGCGGCGCCATGCGTCCGTCCTCCCGCGAGACAGCCGTTGCGGTACGTCGGCGGACGATGGCCGGCTTGCGGTCGGGCCAACGTGATCCGAACTGAGCGACGCGTACCGAACGGGCGAGTTCTCGGTCGTGTGTGATGCGACAAATCGGTTCATAAACTATCTAATGAACACGCTTGACTCCAGATAGTTACCCGGACTTTGCAGCCCTATCGAGCGGGGGACCGCTCATTTGGTTAATCTGGAGTAGACGGACAGCACCAAGGGGTTCCAACCAGCACCCATGGTCCGTCCCGGGGCGAGCGGGTGCACAACGGCCTGCCCGACCCCAGTTGCCACGGCGCCACCGCGTCCGATCTGTCCTTGAGCCAGACCCGAGCGGACGTCGGGCGCCGGAGCGAAGACTGGCGTCAGACGCCCCGAGGGTGACCAACACATAAGGAGTGCGCGGTGACACCGGAAAAGACGACCTGCGAAGAAGGACCCGAGGAACGCACCGAGCGCCGCACGCGGCGCACCGGAGATCTGGGCAGTCTCGACGTGTGGGCCCGGTCCGCCCCCATCCGTCTGGCCGGCTACGAGGACGACCTCGCCGAGCCGCACATCCTGCCCAGCGTGGACTGACGCCAGGAGCCCACCGACGTGAGCGCCCGCAGCATGGGCGTGCGACACTCGCGCCCATGCTGATCAGGGAAGCCGTCGCCGAGGACTGGCCGAGCATCTGGCCGTTCTGGCACCGCATCGTCGCCGCCGCCGAGACGTACGCATGGGACCCGGACACCTCCGAGGAGGACGCCCGGGCCCTGTGGATGAGCCCCGCCAAGCAGGTGTTCGTCGCCGAGGACGACACCGGCGCGGTCGTGGGCTCCGCCTATGTCACCCCCAACTACGGCGGGCCCGCCGCCCGTATCGCCAACGCGGGCTTCATGGTCGACCCCGACCGGGCCGGCCAGGGCATCGGCCGCGCCCTCGCCCAGCACGTCCTGACGGCCGCCGAGGCCGACGGGTACCGGGGCATGGTCTTCAACGCCGTCGTCGAGACCAACCCGGCCGTGGCGCTGTGGACCTCCCTCGGCTTCAGCGTGCTCGGCACGGTCCCGCAGGCGTACGAGCACCCGCGGCACGGTCTGGTCGGCCTGCACATCATGTACAAGTCCCTGTAGAGCGCCGGAAAGTGCTGCCTCCTGGCTTCCGGCCCCTGGCCCCCAGAGCCTGCAACGGCCCTCGTGGCTACCCGACTTCCAAGTCGGCCGTCCTGCGCCAGGGGCGCGACCGCTCGATCTGCTCCGCCAGGCCCAGCAGGACGGCCTCGGAACCGGGGCGGCCCACCAGTTGCACGGCGCAGGGCGCGCCGGAGGGCAGCGTGCCGAACGGCACGGCCATCGCGGGCCAGCCGGTCAGGTTCCACGGCGGGGTCATCGGCGAGTAGGCGGTGTTGGCGAGCACATTGCGCAGCCAGCCCCGCTCGTGCCACGGCACGGCCCGCGGGGAGCGGCGGGCCAGCGCCGGGGTGAGCAGCACCTCGTGCTCGGCGAAGAACGGCTCCAGCCGCTCCCGCAGCCGCTCGCGCGCGGTGCCCGTGCGCACCCCGTCGACGAACCGCCGCCCGACGGCCGCGTGCACCCGGGTGCGCCGCGTCAGCCGCCGCGCGTCCAGACCCGCGGCGTCCACGGCCGTCCCGGCCGTCCAGTGCCGTACGGCCGTGACGCCGAGCGACATCGGGTAGGGCGGGTCGGCGCGCCGCACCCGGTGACCGGCTCCGGCCAGCAGCCGTGCCGCCTCCCGGACCGCGTCGGTGTACGGCCTGCTCACCGTGACCCCGGCCAGCGGGCTGCGCACGGACACGGCGATCGTGCGTGCCGCGTCCCGCGCAGCGGGCGTCTCCTCGGCGCTCACCCCGCCGTCCGCCAGGACCGAGAGCATCAGGCGGGCGTCCCGGACCGTCGTCGCGAGCGGCCCGTTCTCCGACATGCCGAACCAGTCGCCGTCGCCGATGCCCGCCGGCACCACGCCGTGGCCCGGCTTGATGGTGACCAGACCGCAGTTGGCGGCAGGGATGCGCAGGGAACCCATGCCGTCGTTGCCGAGGGCGATCGGCGCCATCCCGGCGGCGACCGCGGCCGCGCTGCCGCCCGACGAACCGCCCGCCGTGCGCGAGGTGTCCCACGGGTTGCGGGCGGTGCCGTGCACGCCCTCCGTGGTGCCGAAGACGCACAGTTCGGGGACGTTGGTCAGGCCCACCACCACCGCTCCCGCCGCCCGCAGCCGGGCCACGGTGACGTGGTCGTCGGCGGCCGGAGTCTGAGGGGTCGCGGCCGAACCGAGGAGTGTGGACTCGCCCCGCACCGCGAGGTTGTCCTTCACCGCCACCGGTACGCCCGCCAGCGGCAGTCCGTCCAGGTCGGCGCGGGCCGCGACCTCGTCGGCCTCGGCCAGGGCGGCCTCGGCGCGGACGGTGCGGAAGGCCCCGATCCGGCCGTCGAGCCGCTCGATCCGGGCGAGGTGCTCGGCCACCACCTCGCGGGGCGTGGCCCGCTTCTCGCGGACGGCGGCGGCGATCTCGGCGGCACTCAGGCCGACCCAGCGGGTCACGGGCGCTCCTCGGACGGGGACGGGCAACGGATCCTGCGCACGAGTCGGTGTCCACGAGCGGGTTCTACTCGCGAGTAGGTAGGAGAACTCTGCCCGACACCGGCCTGCCGCGTCGAGAGCCCGTGACCCTTTCCGCCGCACCGGTCTCCCGTCGGGCGACATTCCGCCACGTGTCTTCGCCGCACACCGCCCGCTGTGCGCCCCCGTCGCACGCCGTCCGTCGCACGCCGTCCGTCACGCGTCGCGCGCCGCTCCCGTGCTCTCCCGTTCGATCAGGCGGGGCACCGGCACCCGGACGGTGCGGGCCGGGCCGCCGTCCAGCAGGGCGGTGAGCTCCCGGGCCGCCGTACGGCCGAACTCCATGCTGTCCCGGGACAGGGCCGACAGCCACGGCCGGACCATGCGGCACAGTGCGGAGTCCTCCCAGGAGACCACCGACACGTCCGTGGGGACCGAGAAGCCGAGTTCGGCCGCGACCGCGACACCGGCCAGGGCCATCACGTCGTTGTCGTAGATCAGGGCCGTCGGGGGAGCGGCGGAGCTCAGGACGTGGCGCGTGACGGCGGCGCCCTCGGCGTCCGAGTAGTCGGTGGTCACCGACTCCACCCCGGTCAGTCCACGCCGTTCGGCCTCGGCGCGCAGCGTCCGGATCCGGCGCTCGGTGTGGGCGAGACCCGCCAGCCCGGCGATGTGCACGATCCGCCGGTGGCCGAGCCCGTACAGCCCGTCCACCACCGACGCCATGGCGCCCGCGTCGTCCGCCCACACCGTGGAGAGCCCCGGGTGTCGCTCGTCCGGGGCGCCGCCGATCACCACGGCGGGCAGGCCCAGCCCGTCGAGTAGGTCCGGACGCGGGTCGTCGGTGCGCGGGTCAACCACCAGCACGCCGTCGACCCGGTGCTCGGCCCACCATCTGCGGTACACCGCGCACTCGTCGGCGACGTCCTCGACCACCTGGAACAACAGACCCAGATGGCGCTCCGCCAGCACCTCCTGGATGCCGGAGACCAGTTGCAGGAAGAAGGAGTCCACGCCGAGCGTGTCCGCCGGCCGGGCCAGTACGAAGCCGATCGTGGCCGCGCCCTCGCCGGACAGTGCGCGGGCCGCCGTGCTGGGCCGCCAGCCCAGCTGTTCGGCGACCCGGCGGACCCGGGCGCGGGTGGCCTCCGACACCCCGGGCCGGTCGTTGAGCGCGAAGGAGACGGCGCTCTCCGAGACACCGGCGCGGCGCGCGATGTCCTTCATGGTCGGCCGGCGTGCCGGAGACCGCTTGGCCGGCATGTTCCCCCTCATTTCTCAGCGGTGACGCGGTGATGGAGCGGCGATCGCTAAAGCGCTTGAGTGCCAGCACTCTAAAGCGCATTAGTCCCCGTTGGCAACTCTCTCATGTCACCCCTGTGACCTGCACTAATGTTCTTCTTGATACTTTAGCGACGCAGATTCCATTGACTTTCCGCGAACTCCGCGTGCATCGTCACTGCCGAAACCTGTCGTCGACACCGCAAGGGAGCCGTGTCACCGTGCCCATATCCCGCAGAGCACTCGCCGCCATCGCCGTCTCCGCCCTCGTCATGCCGCTGAGCGCCTGCGGCTCCGGCGGCGACGGCGGCGGCGGTTCGACGGACGCCTCCGGCAAGGTCGAGGGCGACATCACCTTCCAGACCTGGAACCTGCGTGCCAACTTCAAGGACTACTTCGAGGGCCTGATCGCCGACTTCGAGAAGAAGTACCCCGGCACCCACGTGAAGTGGGTCGACCAGCCCGCCGAGGGCTACGCCGACAAGCTCAGCGCGGACGCCGCCGCCGGCACCCTGCCCGACGTCGTCAACGTCTCCCCGGACCTGCTGGCGCCGCTCGCCAAGGCCGGCCTCGCGATGGACCTCGACAAGGCGGCGGCCAAGTACAAGGCCGAGTACCTGCCCGGCGCCTGGAACGGCCAGCAGATCCCGGGCATGAGCGGCACGTACGCCTTCCCCTGGTACCTCAACACCGGCCCGCTGTTCTACAACAAGTCGCTGTTCGACAAGGCCGGGCTCGACCCGAACAAGCCGCCGAAGACGTACGACGAGCTGTTCACCGAGGCCCTGCAGATGGCGGAGAAGTCCGGCGGCAAGGTCGCCACCCTCGCCAACATCCCCACCATCGAGGACTTCGGCCGCTACGGCGTCCCTCTGATGAACAAGGAGGGCTCCGGCTTCGCCTTCAACGACCCCAAGGGCGTCGAGCTCCTCACCAAGTACAAGCAGCTGTACGACGCCAAGGCGCTCGACCCGCAGGCGCTGACCGCCACGCCCGAGTCGTCCGGCAAGAAGTTCCTCACCGGTGCGGTCGCCATGAACCCCGGCAGCGCCCTGGACCTGGACAACTTCAAGAAGCAGGCGCCGAACCTGTACAAGAACATCGGCATCACCGACCAGATCACCAGCACCGGCCACGTCAACATGTACGTGATGGGCGTGATGGTGAACTCGAAGACCAAGCACACGCCCGCCTCGATCGCCTTCGCGCACTACGTCACCGACGCCGAGCACCAGATGTCGTTCGCCAAGAAGGTCGCCATCTTCCCGAGCACCGCCGGCTCCCTCGACGACCCGTACTTCACCAAGGAGGACGGCACCGACGAGACCCGGGTCCGGGTGGCCGCCGCCAAGTCGCTCAAGAACGCCGTCAACTACACGCCCGTGCTGTTCAGCGATCAGATGAAGACGGAGCTGCGCAACGAGGTCGCCAAGGCGCTCCAGGGCAAGCAGAGCCCCAAGGAAGCGCTTGACAACGCTGTCAAGTCCTGTGACCGGCTTCTGCAGCAGCAGGGATGACACACCATGGCCACCTCGACCGTCTCCCGGGCGCGCCGGCCGCGCCCGGCGCGCCGCCCCGGCCGGCGTCCGGCCCGGCGACCGGCGATCCGGGTGCGGCGTCAACTGCCCACCAGCCCGTGGCTGTTCGCCGCGCCGGGGCTGCTGGTCACGGCAGCCTTCATCCTCTACCCGTTCGTCTCCACGGTGATCAACGCCTTCACCGACCGCCGCACCCTCGTCCCGGGCCACTTCGTCGGGCTCGCCAACTTCCGCGAGCTGCTGCATGACGACATGTTCTGGATCGGGCTGCGCAACAGCGCGCTCTACGTCGCCGGCGTCGTCCCGGCCCTGGTGATTTTGCCGCTGCTGCTCGCCCTGCTGGTGCACAAGAGCATCCCCGGCATCGCCTTCTTCCGGTCCGCCTTCTACACCCCCGTGGTCGCCTCGATCGTCGTGGTCGGGCTGATCTGGGTGTGGCTGCTGGACGAGCGCGGCCTGGTGAACTCGCTGCTGGAGACGGTCGGGGTGGGCAAGGTCGGCTTCCTCAGCGACCAGTGGCTGCTCCTGCTGAGCGCCATGGCCGTCACGGTCTGGAAGGGCCTCGGCTACTACATGATCATCTACATGGCGGCGCTGGCGAACGTGCCGCGCGAGCTGCACGAGGCCGCCGCCGTGGACGGCGCGGGCGCGGTGCGCCGCTTCCTCACCGTCACCGTGCCCGCCCTGCGCTCCACCATGGTCCTGGTCGCCGCGCTCGCCTCGGTCGCCGCCTTCAAGGTGTTCTCCGAGGTGTACCTGATGGCCGGACCGAGCGGCGGCCCGGCCGGCGAGGACACCACCCTGGTGATGCTCGTGCAGCGCACCGGCACCGGCCTGACCGGCCGGGTCGGCTACGCCTCCGCCCTCTCCCTGGTCGTCTTCGTCGTCGCGCTCGCCCTGATGCTGCTCGTCCTGCGCGCCGACCGGAAGGAGGACTCGTGAGCGCCGCCGAGAAGGCACCGGCCGCCGGAGCACCGGCGCCCGCCCGTACTCCCCGCCTCACCGACGACAGCGGGCGCCGCATCCGGGGCTGGGAACTCATCCTGCGCTACGTCCTGCTGCTCGCCGTCCTCGCCGTGACCATCGGCCCGTTCCTGTGGCAGCTGTCCACCTCGCTCAAGGGCCCCACCGAGGACATCTTCAGCTCCCCGCCGAAGTTCCTGCCCGCCCACCCCACCCTGCACAACTACGAGCGGGTGGCGCAGACCATCCCGGTGTGGGACTACGCGCTCAACTCCCTCAAGGTGGCCGCCGCCAACGTCGTCACCAACTGCGTCGGCTCCGCCCTGGCCGGCTACGCCCTGGCCCGGCTGCGCTACCGGGGCCGCCGGGTCGCCACCCTGGTCTTCGTCCTGGCCATGCTCGTGCCCGCCGAGAGCATCGTCATCGCCCAGTTCACGACCATGCGCGACCTCGGCCTCAACAACACCCTCCTCGCCGTCGTCCTGCCCGGCGCCGTGGCCGCCCTGAACGTCCTGCTGATGCGCAACGCCTTCCTCAACCTGCCCTACGAGATCGAGGAGGCCGCCTACGTCGACGGCGCCAACGTCTGGCAGCGGTTCCTGCGGATCGCGCTGCCGTCGGTCAAGGGCACCCTCGCCGTCGTGGCGATCTTCGCCTTCATGTTCTCCTGGGACGACTTCCTCTGGCCGCTGATCGTGCTCAGCGACCCCTCCAAGTACACCCTGACCATCGGCCTCAACTATCTCCACGGCACCTTCGCGAACGACGAACGCCTGGTCGCCGCCGGCACGGTCATCGCCGTCGCGCCGCTGATCGTCCTCTTCGCCTGCCTCCAGCGCTACTTCTTCCGCGGCGTCGGCGAGGGCGCCGTGAAGGGCTGAGCCAGCCGCGCAGGGCCGATTTCCGTACTCCCATCCCGCAAGGACCTCTGTATGCCTGCTGCCGTGCGCTTCGGCGTCAACTACACCCCGAGCCAGGGATGGTTCCACCACTGGCTCGACTTCGACCTCGACGCCGTCCGCGCCGACCTGGACGCCATCGCCGCGCTCGGCCTGGACCACATCCGGGTGTTCCCGCTGTGGCCCTACTTCCAGCCCGACCGCGCCCTGATCCGCCCCCGCGCCGTGGCACAGCTCGTCCAGCTCGTCGACGCCGCCGCCGAACGCGGGCTCGACGTCAACGTGGACGGCCTGCAAGGACACCTGTCCAGCTTCGACTTCCTGCCGGCCTGGACCCGGACCTGGCACCGCCGCAACCTGTTCACCGATCCCGAGGTGCTCGACGGTCAGGCCGCCTACCTGCACACCCTGGCCGCCGCCCTCGCCGACCGCCCGAACTTCCTCGGCATGACGCTCGGCAACGAGGTCAACCAGTTCTCTGCCGGACCCCACCCCGACCCCGACCGGGCCACAGCCGACCAGATCGACGCCTGGCTGGAGCGCATGCTCGCCGCCTGCGAGAAGGGCGCCCCCGGCAAGCTGCACCTGCACGCCGAGTACGACGCCACCTGGTACCAGGACGACATGCCTTTCACCCCGGCCCAGGCCGCCCGGCACGGCGCCCTCACGGCCGTCCACTCCTGGGTGTTCAACGGCACCGCCCAGCGTCACGGCCGTACCTCCGTGCCCACCGAGCACCACGCCGCCTACCTCATCGAGCTCAGCAAGGCCTGGGCCGACGACCCGCACCGCCCGGTCTGGCTCCAGGAGGTCGGCGCACCGGCGCCCCTGATCCCGGCCGAGCACGCCGCCGCCTTCACCGAGGCCACGGTCGTGAACGCACTGGACTGCCCCGACCTGTGGGGCATCACCTGGTGGTGCTCCCACGACGTCTCCCGCGAACTGGCCGACTTCCCCGAACTCGAGTACACGCTCGGCCTGTTCACCAACGACGGCCGCCCGAAGGACCTGGCGCGCACCCTGGCCGCCGCCCGCGACCACACCTACGCCCCGGCGCCGCGCACCACCGCCCTCGTCGTTCCCGCCGACCCGGCCGCCCGCTCCCGCTGCGCGCCCGGCGGCGACGTCTTCGAGGCGTTCTTCCGGCTCACCGCCGACGCCGCCCGGCCCACCACCGTCCTCGACACCCGCGCGGCGGACCGGGACCACCTGGCCGCCCGCGCCCTCACGCACGTCGTCACGCCCGACCAGGTACTCGACTCCGCCCGAGGAGGCACCCGCTCGTGAGCCCCACCAGACGTACCGTCCTGCTCGCCGGCACCGCGGCCGCGCTGCTGCCCGCACTGCCCACCGCGTCCGGCACGGCCGCGGCGGCCCCCAGGGTTTCGACCGCGCTCCAGCCGTACGCCTCCTACTGGTACCCCGACTCCCTGCCCTCCGGCAGCCCGGGGCCCGGCGTCACCTGGCACAGCCTGAAGGCCTGGCGCGCCGCCACCGACCCCGACCTCGCCTTCAACGCCGCCACCGTCCCGCTCGCCCGCCGCTTCACCCCGGTCCCGGCGAACACCACGGCCCGGACCGGGCAGGCCCGCATCCAGTCCCTGGTCTCGTTCGGGCCCACCTCCTCCAACCCCTCCCAGGGCTCCGCCACCGCCGACACCTACGCCCTCACCCACTGGGCGTACATCGACGAGCTGGTGTTCTGGGGCGGCTCCTCCGGGGAGGGACTGATTCTCGCCCCGAACGCCCCCGTCGTGGACGCGGCCCACCGGCACGGCGTCCCCGTCCTCGGCAACATCTTCCTGCCGCCCGCCGCCTACGGCGGACAGCTTCAGTGGACCCGCGACCTCGTTCAGAAGGATGCCTCCGGCCACTACCCGCTCGCCGGCCGGCTCGTCGCGGTCGCGAAGGCGTACGGCTTCGACGGCTGGTTCGTCAACGCCGAGACCGGTGGCGGGGACAGCGCCCTCGGCGCCGACATGCTCGGCTTCCTCCGCGAGCTGAAGCAACTCGCGGAGGCCCAGGGCAAGCGGGTCACCTGGTACGACGCGATGACCCTGAACGGCTCGGTGAACTGGCAGGGCGCGCTCGACGCGCAGAACCAGGCCTTCTTCGAGACCGCCGACGACATGTTCGTGGACTTCCGATGGAGCGCGGGGTCGCTCGCCTCCTCCGGTGACCTGGCGGAGCGGCTGGGCCGCAGCCGCTACGAGCTGTGGGCTGGCGTCGACGTGGAGTCGGGCGGCTGGAACACCGCTGTGAACTGGGACGCGATCGTGCCCGGCGACCGCCCGCACACCACCTCGATCGGTCTCTACCGGCCCGAGTGGACCCGCAACCACCTGCCCGCGGACCACGCGCCGGAGGACTTCCACGCCGCCGACGACCGGTTCTGGACCGGCCGCTCCCTCGACCCGTCCCGGCCCGATCCCACCGACGCCTGGCGGGCTCCCGCGGTGTCCGTCGCCGACCGGTCGACCGTCACCGCGCTGCCGTTCGCGACCGTCTTCAACACCGGGCACGGCCTGCGCTGGTACGAGGACGGCGAGGTCACCTCCGACAGCCCGTGGCACCACCTCGGCCTCCAGGACCGGCTGCCCTCCCGGCGCTGGGTGGTGCGGAGCGAAGGACAGCGGCCCACCGTCTCCTTCGACTTCGCCGACGCCTGGCGCGGCGGCAGCAGCGTGCTCGTGGACGGCGCGCTCGACCGGCCCGCCGAACTGGACCTGTACGCGACCCGGCTGCCCGTCGGCGGCGACACGGTGGTCGAGCTGACCCACCGCACGGACGCGGGGGACGTCCGCGTCGAGTTGGCGGTGGCGACCGCCGAGCCGGACGCGGCCGGGGCTGCACCGTCGTACACGTACCTGCCCGTGCCGGCCGGTACGGGCGACGGCTGGCACACCTCCACCGTCCGGCTCACCGGCCTGTCCGGGGTCGTGCACGCCCTCGGCGTCCGGCTCACCGCCGGCGACGGCGGCCCGGTGCGCTGGCGGCTCGGCGGACTCGCCGTCCACGGCCGCCCGGCCCGCCCGGCCGCCCCCACCGGGCTGCGCGTCACCGCCGCCGACGGCGGCGCCGTGCGCCTCGCCTGGAACCGGGCACCCGGCGCCGTGCGCCACTACACCCTGCACCGTGTGCTGCCCGACGGCACCCGCCGCTTCCTCGGCGGCACCTGCCAGCGGGCGTACTTCGTCCCCGGCCTGACGCCCGCGGCGGGCGAGCGGGCCGTACGGTTCGAGGTACGGGCGGTGGGGGAGCTGTACACCTCGTCGGCCCCCGCGACCGCAACCCACCCCTGGTGACCACCCGCCGATCCACCCGCTGACGTACGACCTACGGAGCATCCCGCATGCATGACGACCGCAGCCTGGTCGAAGCCCGCCTCAAGCGCGTCCTCGACGAGCGCATCCGCCCCTCCGTGTACCCCGAGTCCGTCCCCCTCGAGGTCGCGGTGTGGCACGCGCCCGGCGAGCCCGTGCCGGTCGCCGAGGGCCTGGCCGCCGAACCGGAGCCGATCGAGGTGGGCGCACGCTGGGGCGCTCCGTGGGGCACCAGCTGGTTCCGGGTGACCGGCACCGTGCCGAAGGAGTGGGCCGGGAAGACCGTCGAGGCGCTGCTCGACCTCGGCTTCGACGAGAACATGCCCGGCTTCCAGTGCGAGGGCCTGGTCTACCGGCCCGACGGCACGCCCGTGAAGGGCCTCAACCCGCGCAACCAGTGGGTCAGGATCGGCGCGCCCGTCGCGGGCGGCGAGGAGGTCCGCCTGCACATCGAGGCCGCCTCCAACCCGGTCATCCTCGACTACCACCCCTTCCTGCCCACCCGGCTCGGCGACAAGGAGACCGCGGGCGGCGAGCCCCAGTACACGCTGACCCGCATGGACCTCGCCGTGTTCGACGAGACCGTGTGGCAGTTGGTGCTGGACCTGGAGGTGCTCGGCGAGCTGATGGCCGAGCTGCCGGTGGACTCCCAGCGCCGGTACGAGATCCTGCGCGCGGTCGACCGGGCCCTGGACGCGGTCGACCTCCAGGACGTGAACGGCACGGCGGACCGGGCACGTTCCCGTCTCACCGATGTGCTCGCCGCCCCCGCCGTGCCCTCCGCGCACCGCATCAGCGCGGTCGGGCACGCGCACATCGACTCGGCGTGGCTGTGGCCGCTGCGCGAGACGGTCCGCAAGGTCGCCCGGACCACCTCCAACATGACCGCCCTGCTGGAGGACGAGCCGGACTTCGTCTTCGCCATGTCCCAGGCGCAGCAGTGGGCGTGGATCAAGGAGCACCGGCCCGAGGTGTGGGCACGGGTGAAGAAGGCCGTCGCGGACGGGCGGTTCGTGCCGGCCGGCGGGATGTGGGTCGAGTCCGACACCAACATGCCCGGCTCGGAGGCCATGGCCCGGCAGTTCGTGCACGGCAAGCGGTTCTTCCTCGACGAGTTCGGCATCGAGAACGACGAGGCGTGGCTGCCCGACACCTTCGGGTTCGCCGCCGGACTGCCGCAGATCATCCGGGCGGCGGGCTCGACCCGGCTGCTGACGCAGAAGATCTCCTGGTCGCAGACCAACAAGTTCCCGCACCACACCTTCCAGTGGGAGGGCATCGACGGCACCCGGATCTTCACCCACTTCCCGCCCGTCGACACCTACAACTGCTCGATGAAGGGCAGCGAGATCGCCCACGCCGCCCGCAACTTCAAGGACAAGGGCGTCGCCCGGCACTCCCTCGCCCCCACCGGATGGGGCGACGGAGGCGGCGGCACCACCCGCGAGATGGTCGCCAAGGCGGCCCGGCTGCGCGACCTGGAAGGCTCGGCGCAGGTCGTGTGGGAGACCCCGCAGGCGTTCTTCGACAAGGCCGAGGCCGAGTACCCGGAGCCGCCCGTGTGGGTCGGCGAGCTCTATCTGGAGCTGCACCGCGCCACCCTGACCAGCCAGGCGAAGACCAAGCAGGGCAACCGCCGCAGCGAGCACCTGCTGCGCGAGGCGGAGCTGTGGGCGGCGACGGCGGCGGTGCGGACCGGGTTCCCCTACCCGTACCAGGACCTGGACCGGATCTGGAAGACGGTGCTGCTCCACCAGTTCCACGACATCCTGCCCGGCTCCTCCATCGCCTGGGTGCACCGCGAGGCCCGCGCCACGTACGAGCGGGTCGCCGGCGAGCTGAACGCGATCATCGAGGCCGCCCAGCGCGTGCTGGCGGGCGAGGGCGCCACACCGCTCGTCTTCAACGCGGCCCCGCACACCCGCGCGGGCGTCCCGGCCGGCGGCGCCGCCGCCCCCGCCACCCCGGGCGGGACGCGCCTCGCGCCCCGCGCGGGCGGCGGACACGTCCTGGACAACGGCCTGCTGCGGGTCGAGATCGACGACCGCGGCCTGGTCGTCTCGGCGTACGACGTGCGGGCCGAACGGGAGACGGTCGCCCCGGGGCGGGCCGCGAACCTCCTCCAGTTGCACCCGGACTTCCCCAACATGTGGGACGCCTGGGACGTGGACGAGTTCTACCGCAACACCGTCACCGATCTGACCGAAGCCGACTCGGTGACGGCCGGCGAGGACGGCGCCTCGGTGCGGATCGTACGGTCCTTCGGCGCCTCCCGGGTCACCCAGGTGCTGTCGCTGGCGGCGGGGGAGCGGCGGCTGGTGGTGGACACCGAGGTGGACTGGCACGAGACGGAGAAGTTCCTCAAGCTCGCCTTCCCGCTGGACGTGCACGCCGAACGGTACGCGTCCGAGACCCAGTTCGGGCACTTCCACCGGCCCACCCACACCAACACCTCGTGGGAGGCGGCCAAGTTCGAGGCCTGCAACCACCGGTTCGTGCATCTTCAGGAGCCGGGCTGGGGCGTGGCGATCGCCAACGACTCGACGTACGGCCACGACGTGACCCGTACCGTGCGCACCGACGGCGACCGGGGCACCACGACCACGGTCCGGGTGTCGCTGCTGCGCGCCCCGCGCTTCCCCGACCCCGAGACCGACCAGGGCGTCCACCGCTTCCGGCACGCCCTGGTGCCGGGCGCGGACATCGGCGACGCGGTCCGCGAGGGCTGGCGCCTCAACGTGCCCGAGCGGGGGCTGACCGGCGCCGGGGAGGTCGCGCCGCTGGTGACGGTGGACGAGGACGCGGTGGTCGTGACCGCGCTGAAGCTGGCCGACGACGGCAGCGGCGACGTGGTGGTCCGCTTCCACGAGGCCCACGGCGGACGGGCCCGGGCCACGCTGACGGCCGGGTTCGAGGTCGCGGACGTCTCGGTGACGGACCTCCTGGAGCGGCCCCTGGCCGACTCCACGGCACCGGAGCGGGACGGCGGCCGGATCGCGGTGCGGCTGCGGCCCTTCGAGCTGGTGACGCTGCGGCTGCGCCGCGCCTGAGCCGCCCGGACGGGCCCCTCGGGGAGGGCACCACGGCCATCGGCCGTCGTGGTGCCCTCCCCGGCCTTTGCGCGCCCGGCCCCGGCCGCGATGATGGGCCGATGCGACGAAGAAGGGTCCCCGATCAGTCCTGGGCCGCGCAGCCGGACCCCCTGCTGGCCCTGACCCGCCGGGAGCTGGAGTTCTACGCGCGCTCCTGCGACCGCGCCCGCAGGCTGCACCACGTGACGGAGCTGGGCGCGCTCGGCACCACCTCGGTGACGGTCGTCGCCGCCGGGCTGCACGCACCCGCCTGGCTGACCGCACTGATCGCGGGCGGAGCCGTCTTCTTCACCGGCATGCGGCAGCTGTACAGCCCCGGCTCACGCTGGGTGCTGGCGGCGCGGGCGCGGGAGACACTGCGCCGCGCCCTGGACCGCTACCTCCTGCTGCCGGAGTCGGGACGCGACGCGGCGGCCCGGCAAGCCCTGCAGAGTGTGCTCGAGGAGGTCGGCGCCGAGGAGCTGCGCGAGTGGTCGCAGGCGCAGGGGCAGCGGCCGGAACCGCCCGTGCCGGCCTCCGGCGGCTGAACGCGCGGCAGCCCGTGACCCGGCCGGTCCCGGTCACGGGCTCTCGGCCGCCTCCGCCAGCCGCACCGGCGGCAGGAACTCCCGCACGTAGGTCCGGTCCCAGCAGGCGCCCGTCTCGCGCAGCTCCCGCCACGACGTGTAGCGGTAGCGGAACAGGCGGGCGCGGACGTACAGCGGGGGCCGGTCGGGCGGGAAGGGCGAGCGGCGCAGCAGCCGGAGCGTGTCGCGGTCGTTCTCCAGCAGCCGTTCCACCAGGGCGCCGAACCAGGTACCGGCGTACGCCGGGGACAGCGCCACGAACCACATCAACCAGTCCAGCCGCAGGTGGTACGGCGCGAACTGGCGCGGCCAGTGCCGCGGGTCCCCCGGCTTGCCCCGGAACTCGTACTCCCGCCACTCCGCGTCCTCGGGCGGTCCGTCGTCCAGCGTGCCCTCGACCACCACCTCGTAGCGGACGCGGCTGATGCTGCCGAACGCACCGTAGGTGTTGACCAGGTGCAGCGGGTCGAAGGAGCGGTTCATGACCTGGCGGCGGGAGACCATGTTCACCACCGGGTGGTAGCTCAGGACCACCACGAGCACGGCGACGGCCAGCACCACCACCTCGTACCACAGCGGGGCCCCGGCCACGGACGCCGGAGCGTGCCCCGGCCACCGGACCGCCGACAGGGCCAGGACGACCGTGATCCAGTTCAGCCAGGCGAAGTTGCCCGAGAGCACCAGCCACAGCTGGGTGAGGATCATCACCGACGCCCCGGCGGTGGCGATCGGCTGCGGGGTGAACAGCAGGAACGGCACCAGCAGTTGCGTGACGTGGTTGGCGGCGACCTCGGCCCGGTGCAGCGGCCTCGGCAGATGGTGGAAGAACCAGCTCAGCGGGCCCGGCATCGGCTGTGTCTCATGGTGGTAGTCCAGGCAGGTCAGCTTCCGCCAGCACTCGTCGCCGCGCATCTTGATCAGCCCGGCGCCGAACTCGACCCGGAAGAGGATCCAGCGCAGCAGGAACAGCACCACGACCGGCGGGGCCACCTCGTCGTTGCCCAGGAACACCGCGAGGAACCCGGTCTCCAGCAGCAGCGACTCCCATCCGAAGCCGTACCAGGTCTGCCCCACGTTGACGATCGACAGATACAGCGCCCACGGCACCAGCCACAGCAGCATGCCGCCCCACAGCGGGAGCCATGAGTCCAGCCCCGCGATCAGGGCGGCGGACACGGCGCACCCGGCCCACGCGACCGCGGCGAACAGGGTGTCGGAGTAGCGCCAGTGGAACAGGCTCGGCGCGCGCCGGAACGGCACCCGCTCGACGAACCGGGGGATCGGCAGCATGCCGCGCTCGCCCAGCAGTGCCCGGAACTGGAGGGCGGCCGTCAGGAACGCCACGAGGTACACGGCGGCCAGGGCCCGCTGGAAGACCAGCCGGGCCATCCAGTAGTCGGGTGCGATGAACCATCCCACGGCCGTGCACGCTCCTCTCCTCCATGGTGCCGCCCTCGGCGCCCCGCGCCCGGCGCTCGGCCCCGGTCCTCAGCCCCGGATCAGGGGCCCCGGCTACCTCTCTCCCAGCTCGAAGAATCGGTCAAACCCTGGCAAGGTGGCCCCATGGCTGAACGGGGAGCGTGCACCCTGTCACCGCCGGACGACTGGCCGGTCCACCCGGACCCGATCCTGGCTCTCCACCGGATGGGAACCTTCGACTGGGACCTGGACACGGGTCTGTGCGGCCTGGACGCCATGGCCCACCGGATCTTCGACATCACCCCCGAGGAGTACGACGGCCACCCCGAGAGCCTGGCCTGCCGCGTCCCCGCCGGCGAGGGGCAGCGGCTGGACGCCCTGGTGGCCCGTGCGATGAAGGACGGCAGCGAGCGCTACGGCACCTACGTCCGCCTGCGCCTGCGCGACGGCTCCCTGCGCTGGGCCCACACCCAGGGCTGCATCCGCCGCGACGAGAACGGCCGCCCCCGCCGGATCATCGGGATCGTCCGGGACGCCACCGACGAGCTCCACGACAGCGCCGGTCGCGCGCAGCGCCAGGCCCTGGCCGCCGCCCGGCGCGAGCAGACCAACGTCGTCCAGGCCACCACCGCCGCCCTCGCCCACGCGCGCACCGTCCAGGACGTCATCGACGTCGTCAAGGACAGCCACGGCCTGGCCCTGCTCGGCTCCACCAGCCTCGTCCTGGGCCTGGTGGAGGCCGACCGGATCCGGCTCGTCGCCGAAGGACCGGAGGGCACCTCCGTGCCCGGCACCCGGGTCACCCGGATCGACGAGCCCTACCCGATGAGCGAGGCGGTGCGCACCCTCAGGCCCCGCTTCATCGAGTCGGCCGAGGAGTTCGCCGCGTGCTACCCCGTCCTGTGGCCCCACATCACCGGCCTGGGCATCACCTCGGCCGCCTATCTGCCGTTGATCGCCCAGGCCCGCCCCATCGGCGGCATGGGGCTGCTCTACAGCGGCCGCCACGGCTTCTCCCAGGACGAACGCAACGTGCTGGTCGCCCTCGGCAGCAGCATCGCGCAGAGCCTTCAGCGGGCCATGCTGTACGAGCAGGAGAAGGATCTCGCCCAGAGCCTTCAGCAGGCCATGCTGCCGCGCACCATTCCCAGCGTGCCCGGCGCGGACGTCGCCGTCCGCTACCGCTCCGGCTACGCGGGCGGCTCCCTCGGCCGGGACATCGGCGGCGACTGGTACGACCTGATCCCGCTGCCCGGAGGCCGGGTCGGCGCGGTCATCGGCGATGTGCAGGGCCACGACACGCACGCCGCGGCCGTCATGGGCCAGCTGCGCATCGTGCTGCGCGCCTACGCCGCCGAGGGCCACACCCCGGCCACCGTGATGGCCCGCGCCTCCACCTTCCTGCACGAGCTCGACACCGACCGCTTCGCGACCTGCCTGTACGCGGAGGCCGACCTGTCCACCGGCGTCGTCCAGGTGGTGCGCGCCGGGCACATCGACCCGCTGGTGCGGCGGGGCGACGGCAGCTGCGGCCGGGTCGCCGTGGACGGCGGCCTGCCGCTCGGCCTGTCCGCGGAGTTCGGCCGCCTGGAGTACCCGGTCTGCGCCATGGAGCTCGACCCCGGACACACCCTGGTGCTGTGCACCGACGGCCTCGTCGAGGTGCCCGGCGCCGATCTCGACGACGGCATGCGGGCGCTGGAGGCGTCCGTGGCCGCGGGCCCCGAGGACGTGCGGGACCTCGCCGACCGGCTGATCGAGACGGCCGAGAAGCGGGGCGGCGACGACGACGTGGCGCTGCTGGTGCTGCGCCGCCGCGCGCTGACCGAACGGCAGCCCATGGGCCGGCTCCAGCGGCACGTGGCGCCCGGCGACCCGGAGGCCCTCACCGAGGCCCGGCACATGATCCGCGCCACGGTCCGCTCCTGGGGCGCCCGGGAGCGCTCCGACGAGATCGAACTGGTGGCCGACGAGCTGATCACCAACGCCCTGCTGCACACCGAGGGCGCGGCCGTCGTCACCCTGCGGGTGCTCAGCGGCAGCGACCGGCGGCTGCGGGTGGAGGTGGAGGACTCCTCCAGCGCCCTGCCGCGCCGCCGGGAGCCGGGGGAGCAGGGCGTCTCGGGCCGCGGACTGCTGCTCGTCGACCGGCTCACCGACGTCTGGGGCGTGGAGGCGCGGGGCGGCGGCAAGTGCCTGTGGTGCGAGTTCGTGGTGCCGGAGAGCGACTGAACCCGCGGCTGCGGCGCGTGGCGTCCCGGTGCCGGGTGGCACTCTTGAGGCATGCCGGAACTGCCCGAGGTCGAAGCGCTCAAGGACTTCCTGACCGAGAACCTGGTCGGTCACGAGATCGTCCGCGTGCTGCCCGTCGCCATCAGCGTCCTGAAGACCTACGACCCTCCCGTCGGCGCCCTGGAGGGCCACGAGGTCACCGCCGTCGCCCGGCACGGCAAGTTCCTGGACCTGGTGACCGGCGGCGGCCCGCACCTGGTCACCCATCTGGCCCGCGGCGGCTGGCTCCAGTGGCGGGACCGGCTGCCCGACGGGCCCACCCGTCACCCGGCCACCGCCCCTCAACGACGCGCTGCGCGCGGCCCCTCCTTGTTGCGGCCCGGCAAGGGCCCCCTGGCCCTGCGGGTCGCGCTGGAGACCGGCGCGGGCTTCGACCTCACCGAGGCCGGCACCCAGAAGCGGCTCGCGGTGTACGTCGTCAAGGATCCGCAGGAGGTACCGGGCGTGGCGCGGCTGGGCCCCGACCCGCTGGCGGAGGACTTCGACGAGGAGCGCTTCGCCCGGCTGCTGGCGGGGGAGCGGCGGCAGATCAAGGGCGCGCTGCGCGACCAGAGCCTGATCGCGGGCGTCGGCAACGCCTACAGCGACGAGATCCTGCACGCCGCGAAGATGTCCCCGTTCAAGCTGGCGGCCTCCCTGACGCCGGAGGAGACCGGGCGGCTGTACGAGGCGCTGCGCACCACCCTGACCGAGGCGGTCGAGCGCTCCCGGGGGCTGGCGGCAGGCCGGCTGAAGGCGGAGAAGAAGAGCGGCCTGCGGGTGCACGGCCGCACCGGAGAGCCCTGCCCGGTGTGCGGGGACACCATCCGCGAGGTGTCCTTCAGCGACTCCTCGCTGCAGTACTGCCCGACCTGCCAGACGGGCGGCAGGCCGCTGGCGGACCGCCGGCTGTCGCGGCTGCTCAAGTAGCTCGCAGGGCAGGCGGCCCCGAGGTCAGGCCGGGTCGAGCGTCACCAGGTGCCGCCCGTCCGCCGTGCGCACCTCGAAGCGGGCGATCTGGCCGGGACGCAGCGCGGCGCCGCCCGTCACGGTGTCCGTCCGGTTCTCGTGGGCGGCCACCATCCAGGTGGCCACCGTCTGCTCGGAGCCGTCCCGGCCCACGGCGACCAGCAGACAGGAGTGCGGGCCCGCCGCGTCCTCGACCCGCAACCGCACCTCGCTGCCCCAGTCCGCCTGCGCCGCCCTGACCTCGGCCCACACCCCCGTCGTCGCGTCGGTCGCGGCGACCCGCACCGGTCCGTCCGCGTGCCGGGCGACGACCGCGGCCGCCGGCCCGCCGACGGCGAGCACCACGGAGGCGGCCAGGCCGTACAGCAGACGCCGGCGCCCGGCCCGGTGCCGTCGCGCCACCTCGCCGACCAGCCGCTCCAGCAGCCGGGGGCCGGGCTGGGCCACGGGATGCACGAAGCGCGGGGTGGCCCGCCGGTACAGCAGCAACTGCCGCGCCGTGGCGCCGAACTCGGTCACCTGCGCGGAACAGCGGGGGCATTCCATGAGGTGGTCCTCGAAACGGAAGGCCTCCGCCTCGTCCAGCACGCCGAGCGCGTAAGCGCCGACGTCGCGATGCCTTTCCAGGGACCTCATGCCGATTCCTCGCGGTGGGTGCGGGTGGGGTTACTCGTTGCTCCCACCCGTACGCACCGCAGTGCCGAATCACTCAAGGCGCGCACCGAATCGTAATCAAGGGATTCGGAGCGCCCGCGCCCGCGGATTGGTCCGATCGCGGCCCTGGCCGGAAAAGGGTGCTCGGACCGCGTATCCGCCCAAGGGCTGTCCCGCAATCAGGGGACAACCCTTAGAAAAGATGGATGGCGAGGTGTCCCAGCGGCAGTCCGAGCCGCCAGGCGGGCGTCCACACCTTCGGCCCCTCGTCCTCGCTCACCGCGCCCGCCCCGCCCGGCACCGCGTCCAGGTCGGGCGCCAGCAGTTCGGTCTCCTGCAGCCACCGCCAGGCCGCCTCGGCCAGCGCCAGGTCCGGCGGGCGCACGCCGCGGGCGTGCGCGTCGGCCGCGAGGTCGGCCATCCGCTCGCGCACCCAGTCCTCCCACGGCTGGTCGTACGCGGTCAGGGACGACCACGTCTCCAGCTGCGAGACCACCCGGATGCCGCAGAGCTCGCCGTCGGTGTCGGACAGGAAGACGGTCAGCGCCAGCGCGTCCCGCCCGGCGCGGAACTCCACGGACGCCGGCGGCATCAGATCGCCGGTGCGCAGCAGTTCGTCGGCGATGTACTCGGCGTACAACCAGGCCATGGGGACGACCAGTGCGCCGCCGCCGTCGCCGTCCGTGCTCTCTTGACCTCTGTGCTGCATCCCTTCCTGCCTTCCTCCGGTGCGTGCGCGTCGCCCGACCCCGGCTCCTGGGACAGGCCCATCCGGAACACGGATGAGGACAGCCGATTACTCAACAGCGGTCCACGGCAAGGCGCTTTACGGAGGTTTGACCCGGCGGTCGGTTTCACCGCAGGTCGGCCGCGTATCCCGGGAGCACCCTGCGCAGGGCGCGCAGCGCGTAGTACGCACGGGACTTCACGGTACCGGGCGGAATGCCCAGGGTTTCGGCGGCTTCCGCCACACTCGCCCCCTGGAAGTACACGAGCACCAGGACTTCACGGTGCTGCGGAGTGAGTGTCTTCACAGCCTCGCGCACGTCGAGCGTCGCGGCGGCCCGCTCGGCGTGGTCGGCGATCACCCGCGTGTTCTCCAGGACCGCGTCGCCGACCTCCGGGGGCCTGGCCTGCCGGGCCCGGCGCGCGTCGATGGCGAGCCGGCGCGCGACCGTCAGCAGCCAGGGCCGTACGGAGGTGAAGGCGTCGGCGCGCAGCGCCTCGGGATGCTGCCAGGCACGCACCAGCGTCTCCTGGAGCAGGTCCTCGGCGCGCTGCCGGTCGCCGTCGCACAGCCGCAGCAGCAGGGCGAACAGCGGCCGGCCGTGCTCGCGCTGGAGCGCGGCGAGCTCGTGCTCGGCGGTCGTGGTCACGCGGGGGAGGGCGGTTCCGGCCGTCATGGCCGTATCGCAGCGCAGCGGCCCCCGCCGGGACAGGGCGCGCGCAGGGCTGTGCGACGGACGGTCGATCGCGTCGACGAACGGTTCGACGAACGGTCCGTCATGACCCGCGCGCCCCCGGACGGGCTAACGACGGGGGCCCGAACCGTTTGCGACGGCCCCGGATTTCATACCCATTCATCTGTCTTGTCCGTCTGTTGTCTTGTCCGTCTTGTCCGTCCATAGGACTGGGGCGGCGCACGAACGCAGTGAGGTGAACCGATGATCGCACGCAGACACCTGGTGGGCCTGATCCTGACGGCCGTCCTCGCCGTGGCCGCCGCCTGCCAGGCCGACCGCAGGGACCAGGGGCACACCGGCTCCTCGCAGGGTCAGTCCACGGACCTCTGGCGCCCGGCCAGCGCCGAGCGCTTGTACGAGTACCCGAAGTAGATCACGCAGCCGATCAGGAACCACACGGCGAACCGCACCCACGTCTGCCACTGGAGAAACGTGATCAGCCAGATCGAGAAGACCACGCCCAGCGCCGGCACGAACGGCATCCACGGCGTGCGGAAGCTGCGCGGCAGTTCCGGCTGCCGGTAGCGCAGCACGATCACCGCCGTGCACACCACCACGAACGCCAGCAGGATGCCGATGTTGGTCAGTTCGGCCGCCTCGCCGATCGGCAGGAACCCGGCGATGACCGCCGAGGCCGCCCCGACGATCCACGTCACCCGGGTCGGCACGTGCCGCGTGGGGTGCGTCTTCGCGAACCACCGGGGCAGCAGCCCGTCGCGGGACATCGAGAACCACACCCGGGTCACGCCCAGCATGAACGTGAACATCACGGTGAGGATGCCGATGATCGCGCCCACCGCGATCACATCGGCGAGGCGGCTCAGCCCCACCGACTTGAACGCGGTCGAGAAGCCGCTCTCCTTGTCGATGTCCCGGTAGTTCTGCATGCCGGTCAGCACCAGGCAGGCCAGCACGTACAGCACCATCGCGATGGCCAGCGAGTAGATGATCGCCTTCGGCATGTGCCGCTGCGCGTCCCTGGACTCCTCGGCCGCCGTCGACAGAGCGTCGTAGCCGAAGACCGCGAAGAACACGGTCGCGGCGCCGGTGAACGCCCCGCCGATCCCGTAGGGGAAGAACGGGTGGTAGTTGGCGGTGTCCACATGGAAGACGCCCACGACGATCACCACCAGCACCACGAGCACCTTCAACGCCACGACGGCCGTCTCGAAGCGGGCCGCGTTGCGGATGCCGAGGGTCAGCAGCCAGGCGATGAGCAGACACAGGACGGCGGCGAACAGGTCCACCTTGTGCCCGGACCCGGTGCCGGGCGCGCCCAGCATCCACGCGGGCAGCTTCGCGCCCATGTCCTCGATCAGAAAGCTGAAGTACCCCGAGATGCCGATGGCGACCACCGCCACGATCGCCGTGTACTCCAGCAGCAGGTCCCAGCCGATGAACCAGCCGGCGAACTCGCCGAGCACCGCGTAGCCGTAGGTGTAGGCGGAGCCCGCCTTCGGGATCATCCCCGCGAACTCGGCGTACGACAGCGCGGCGGCGGCGCTGGCCACACCGGCGACGAGGAAGGACACCAGCACCGCGGGGCCGGCCGTGCCGTTGGCCACGGTTCCGGCGAGCGTGAAGATGCCCGCCCCGATGATGCCGCCCACGCCGATCGCGGTCAGCTGCCACAGTCCGAGGGACCGTTCGAGTTTCGGTCCCTCGCCGGCTTCCGTCTCCTCGATGTGTTCGATGGGTTTACGCCGGAGAATGCCTTCACCCACCCGGAGCCTGGCCATGGGCCTCACCTCTTCGCAGACGGCAATCGGCTGACGGCGGATCATGATGACTCAGCTGGAGCGCGTGCGGAAGACACCACGCATGCCCGGACGACGTCGGCCACGCCGCCGCGACCGGCGCGCGCGGACGCTACGGCACCACCGTGACCGGCCAGCGTCCCGCCTTGACCAGCCGGACCGCCACCGAGCCGATGATCCGATGGCCGGCCTTCTCGGACGCGCCGACGACCACCGCGTCGGCCTTCAGCTCGTCAGCGGCCTTCACCAGGCCGTTGTACGGATCGCCGCGGAAGGTGTGGAACTCCCAGCGGACCTCGAATATCCCCTTCAGCCGCTCGGAGGCCTCCCGGATCTGCGCCACCAGGTCCTCGGCGATCTCGTCGGTCGTCTCGGCCACCGGAGCCCCCAGCGCCGCCCCGGTCGACATCACCGGCTGCACGTACACGAGGGCCAGCAGGGCGCGCTGGCGCCGGGCGAGACCGGCGGCGTACGCGGCCGCCCGCATCGAGGAGTCCGAGCCGTCCACCCCGGCCACGATCACCTTCGGTCCGTCCGTGCCCCGCTCGAACCCCTGCGCGTGCCGCTCGCGCTCCTCGTGCTGTTCCGTCACACCTGCGAGGCTATCGGAAGCAGCCGTTCCGGCCGAGGTCCGGGACGCCCCCGATGTGATCGGCGATCACGCCTCTCCAGGGCCGACCGGCCGGCGCCCGCGCGGACTCGGCCACGCGGGTGCAATCATGTCGTCATACCGGGTCGGCGGCAGTCGTGTGGTCACTGATCAGTCATGCGGAAGGATCAGTTGCTCGCGCGCATGGCCGACGAGGGTCATGTCGTCGGCCGGGCTACGGCGCCGTGCGGGGCGTTCAGCGGACCTGGAGCAGGCGGGCGAAGACGACGACGTTTCCCGCGTATCCGTTCTGCTGGGTGTAACCGCCGCCGCAGGTGATGACCCGCAGTTCCGGTGTGCCCTTCGAGCCGTACACGCGATCCCCCGGGAAGTCGGCCTTCTGGAACACTTCCACCCCGTACACCTCGAAGACCGCCGTCCTCCCGTCCCTCCGGTGGATGTCGATGTGGTTGCCCTTCCTCAGGGAGCCGAGCCCGTAGAACACCGCCGGGCCGTCACTGTTGTCCACATGGCCGTCGATCACCGCGGTCCCCTTTTCCCCGGGCGTGACGGCGCCGCTGAACCAGCCGGCCAGGTTCGGGTCGTCCGGCGGCGGCGCGGCCACCCAGCCGTCCGCGTCCACGCCGACCGGCGTGACGGGCGCGTCGACCCGGATCAGCGGGATCCGCACCCGGTCGGGCACCGAGTACGGCAGCGGCCGAGGCGCCCCGGACCCGGGCGCGGGTGAGGCGCCGGAGCCGTGACCGCCGTCCGGCGCGACGGCGGTCGCGGGCTGCGGCGGACCGGCTTCGAACTCCCCCGAACCACTGCGGATCATGGCGATTCCGGTGAGCAGAGCGAGCACCATCGCACCCCAGGGGACGCGCTTGGCCTCCGGGCCCCGCTCCTCCTCGGTATCGGTCAGCTTGCTCACTGACATCGCCCCTCTCGAACGTGGCCGCCGCCCCGCCCTCACCGGAACGCTAGATCCCGCGCGCGCGGCGGGCGACGGGACGGAAGCGAACGGGTGGCGTCCCGACATCACGGTGCGCCGTCCGGGTCGTTCCGGGCGCGCGCCCGGCCACAGCCCATGACCTGCGACGACGTCCGCCGGGGCGATGTGCCCCCGGACCGCCGCTCACCAGGACGGACCACACTCGAAATGCGCTCATGGGCAAGACATCTGACGGTGTGTCGGGGAGGTGCTGTCTCGCCGATCGACCGGGTACGTGTCCCGGGGCGCCTTCCGCGGAGGATCCCATGCGCATGACTCGTATCCCCCTGGCGGTCCTGGTCGCCGTCGTCGCCACCGTCGGCACGGCCGCCCCCACGGCCGTGGAGCGGGGCGGCGGCACCCGTCACGCCGACGCGGCGGCCGGGCCGGGGCACGACGCCGTCACGGCCCACCCCTGCCGCGGTGGCGGGCGGACGGCGTGGCGGGCGTTCGACGCGATGCCGACGGGTACGGCCGACAGGGCCGCCGGCACGGCGGGTTCCGTCGCTGCCCCTGGTCCGCACGCGCCTGCCGTCACGCCCGGCGTCGCGGTCCGCTGCGACGGCCGCGCTCCGGCCCACCCGGCGGTGCGCACCGCCGCCGGCCGCGCCCGCGACGGCGCCGACGGCACCACGACCACCGGCGGCGCCACCAAGGCCGACATCGCCATCGGCGGCGGGCTGATGGGGGCCGGCGCTCTCGTGGGCGGCCTCTTCTGGATGCGCGGACGCTTCGGCAAGCGCGTCTGACGGCGGCACCGCCGCCCTCGCCGCGGATCCGGCACCCGCCCGTGCGGAGGCCGGATCCGCGCCGTGCCGGGTGTCCTGTGCCGGGTCAGGCCACGCCCTCCTCTCCGGTGCGGCGGCGCGAGAGGTAGTAGGCCGCGCCGACGGAGCCCGCGACGAGCGCGGTGCCCATGCCGATCTCCTTGAGGTCGAAGCCGGCGATGGCGCCTCCCTCGCCCGCGCGGACGCCGTGGCGGAAGTGCTCCGGCTTCCCGCCGCCACCGCGGTCTTCGTCGCCGTATCCACCACCGCCGCGGTCTTCGTCGCCGTATCCGCCGCCACCGCCGCGGTCTTCGTCGCCGTATCCGCCGCCACCGCCGCCACCGCCGCGGTCTTCGTCGCCGTATCCGCCGCCGTCGTCGGAGTCGCCGTAACCACCACCGCGGGAGCGGCTGCCCCCGCCGTCCGAGCCGTAGCCTCCGCCGTCATCCGAGCGGCTGTCGCCGTAGGAGCGGTCCTCGCTGCCGTAGGAGTTGCCGTCGCCGCCACTGGCCAGGGCGGCGGGGGCGGAGAAGGTGAGGGCGCCGACACCCAGCAGTACGGCCGAGACGACGCGTATTACGCGCATGATGGATCCTCCGGGTCCCCGAGGAGCAGCCGCGGACCTCTTCCGCATGTGCCGGAAATGCACCTCGGTGATCGAAACGCTAGGAACATGTGCACTCCGGCGCGATCGCACTCGGGCGAACGGGGCAACCGTGTGGGCCGCACAGGGGACGGCGCTGCGGCGGGCGGGGGACGGGACGGCCGTGTCGGGCCGCCGTCAGGCGACCCGACCGGGATGAAGGAATGTCAGGCTCCGTGGGACGCGTCCCACGGTGAGGACCCGTCAGCCGCCGATGTGCGGGAACAGGTCGAGGAAGGGCGCCGTCGACGCCGCGACCCCTCTGCTGTAGGGCGCGTCGAAGTCCCAGATCAAGAAGAGCATGAAGGCGATCAGGGCGGAGAACAGCCCGGCCAGGATCAGCTCACGGGTCGTGCGCCGGATCTGGAGCGCGAACACCATGCCGACGGTGACCACGGCCCCGGCGACCAGCCCGAACCAGACCACGCCCGGCATCGTCGCGCCGGTCGAGTCGGCGCGTGCGGTGCGTGCCTGGTCGGCCGCCGTCACCTGGTCGACGAGCGGCTGGTAGGCCTGCGCCTCGAAGTCCGAGGCCGGACGGTAGTCGGTGACGTCCGCGCGGATCCTGTCGAGCAGCTGGTCCCCCCGCGGGGTGACCCGGCCATGGTCCGCCATCGTCCTCCACTCGGTGGTGACGACGTGTCCGACATAGGCGTCGACGTCACCGCGGATGCGGTCGCGGACGTCCGGCGGGTAGACCCGGACGCGCTCGGAGATCTCGTGCAGGGCCTGGGCCTCCGCCTGGACGTGGTCCTGGGCGGCGCCGCGCGCCTCCCAGACCCCGGCGATGGCCAGGCCCAGCACGATGGCGTACACCACGCCGATCCACATCGTCATGTACTCGATGACGTCCGGGGTCTCGCTGGGATCGTCGTCCTCGGCCGCCGTGCGGTGCCGTACGAACGTGATGACGACGACCACGGCACAGGCGGCCAGCATGGCCAGGACGAGAACAAGCCATTCCGACAACAGGTTCCTCCAGGGATCAGCGCGGACGGAGCGCGGCGACGGCGGCCAGCGCGGGCACCGCGACGAGCAGGACGTAGGTGAGGGGTGACGGCCCGTGCCGGGGCGTGGCCCGGTGCGGCCGCGGGTGGTAGCGCGGGTAGGTCACCGGCTTCGCCGAGGGACGGGGGCGGGGCTCGGGCCTCGGGGCGGGGGCCGGCGGTGGCGGCGGGGGTGGCGGCGCCGGGCGCGCCGGCGGCGCGGGGGCGGGCCGTACGGGCGGTGGCGTCGGTTCCGGCGGCGGGGTGGGTCTCGGTCTCGCGGGCGTCGGCCGGGGGGTGGGCTTCGGCGGCGGGGGCGGGTCAGGGGGCGGAGGCGGCGGGGTGGGTGTGGGGGTCGGGCTGGGCGAGGGCGGCGGTGCGGGCTCCCCGCAGGGTGGGAGCGGCGGCCAGAAGTCGCCGCCGGCCACCGACACCGCGACCGTGCCGTCCGGGCCCGTGGAGGCGTAGGCGCACGCGTCGGCCGCGGCCGGTGCGGCCGGCACGCCCACGCACGTCCACGCCAGGGCCACCGGCGCCAACACCCGCAAGGTCAGGCCCGCTCGGGCCGGTTTCGGTCGATGCACGACGGAGATCATGAGCCGCGCCGGGCCGGGGCACGCCGCGGACCTGGAGGATTGCCCCGAAGAGGGGAAACGACGTGAGCGCGGGTTTGGGCGGCCCGGCGCCACGCCGCGACGGTCACGCACACCCGTACGTCCCGCCGCAGGCAGGCTCGCGTTCGCGGCCCACGGGTCACCCGTCCCGGGAAGAAATTCGTGTCCCGGTTGAACACAACCGCCACCCGCATGCGTAACCAGTGTCGTGCGGCGGCGCAGCAGGGCGCTGCAACACCCTTGGAATCATGTGGAGTTGACGATGAACACCTCCTGGCGGAGCGCATCGCTCGTGGCGACGGCAGCGGCCGTACTGGCGCTGACGACGGCGTGCGGTCAGGACGGCGGCCCCGCGGCGGGCAGCCAGAACGTGGGGGCGACCGCCCCGGCCGGCGGATTCGGCGGCTCCGGTTCGGGCACCGGCACGGGCTCCCAGGTCGGCTCGGGCAACGGCTACGGCGCGGACGGGCAGCAGGGCGCCGCCGGGGCGGCCGCGGCCGCCGGCCGACTGGCCGTCTCCGACAACGCCGAACTGGGCAAGGTACTGACGGACAGCGCCGGCATGACCCTCTACCGCTTCGACCAGGACACGGCCCAGCCCCCCAAGTCCAACTGCGACGCCGACTGCCTCAAGGCCTGGCCGCCGGTCCCCGCCGACGACGCGACCGCCGGCGCCGGCATCGACAAGGCCCTGCTGGGCGAGGTCACCCGCGCCGACGGCACCAAGCAGCTGACCGTCGCCGGCTGGCCGGCCTACCGCTACGTCAAGGACACCGAGGCCGGCGAGACCAACGGCCAGGGCGTGGGCGGCAAGTGGTACGCCATGGCACCCAACGGCAAGAAGGCCTCCCTGTCCGACCTGCCCGGCCTGTCCGTGAAGAAGACCGAACTCGGGAACGTCGTCGTCGACAGGAACGGCATGACGGTCTACCGCTTCCTCAAGGACAAGGCGTGGCCGAAGTCGGTGTCCGCGTGCACCGGCGCCTGCCTGGAGAAGTGGCCCGCCGTCGCCCCGGTGGCCGCCGACGACACCAAGGGTGTCAAGAAGAAGGGCCTGATGGGCTTCACCCGGCCGGACGGGGTCAAGCAGATGACCGTGAACTGCTGGCCGATCTACACCTTCTCCGGGGACAAGGTGCCCGGGGACGTCAACGGTCAGGGAGTCGGCGGCACCTGGTACGCCGTGTCCCCCGACGGAAAGCCGGTCGGCGCGCCCAAGTAGAGATCACCTCCCCAGGTCGATCACCCCCCGACGGTGCCGTACACGGAAGGGAGGGATGACACGAACACAGCGAAGTGCCGGACGCGCAGACACATCCCGGCGCGCCACCGACCGGACCGCCCCCTCCGCACCGCACGGAGGGGGCGGTTCGTCGTGTTCCGGCCCGGATCCACCCCGTCGGCGAGAACCGTTCGCGATGCCCGCACATCGGCGCAACCCACCGTGATCCGGGCACGGTACAGGGGGTGTGAGCGCAGGTGGTGACCGGGAACGGATGGTCAATTTCCGTTTCCGCTCGCCCCGTTGGCGGGCGATCAGTAGCCTCAGCTCGAACACCGGATCGCCTACGTTGTGGAGAGAAGATGGAGCGTCCCGCCTGGGCCCCCCGGAGCATCGACATCTCGGTACCGAGCGTCGCTCGCATCTACGACCACTACCTGGGCGGTTCGCACAATTTCGAGGTCGACCGGGAAGCCGCTCGCAAGGCCATGGAGTTCATGCCGGGGCTGCCCAAGATCATGCAGGCGAACCGGGCGTTCATGCGACGTGCCGTCCGCAACGCGCTGGACCAGGGCATCACCCAGTTCCTGGACATCGGCTCGGGCATCCCCACCTTCGGCAACGTCCACGAGGTCGCCCAGGCCGCCCACCCCGGCAGCCATGTCGTGTACGTCGACCACGACCCGGTGGCGGTCACCCACAGCGAGGCCGTCCTGGCGGACAACGACGACGCCGACGTGGTCGCGGCCGACCTGCGCAAGCCCCAGGAAATCCTCGCGAGCCCCCGATTGCGACGGCTGATCGACCTGAATCGGCCAGTGGCGCTGCTTCTCGTTGCCATACTGCACTTCGTGGAAGACACGGACGACCCCTACGGTGCGGTCGCCGAGCTGCGCGACGCGCTCGCACCCGGCAGCCTGCTCGTGCTCACGCACGCCTCGTACGAGGGAATCCCCCTGCCGCCGGAGCGGAGCGAGGGCGCGGTCGACGTGTACGAGGACATCCGCAATCCGCTGATCATGCGCTCGCGCGAGGAGATCGCGCGGTTCTTCGAGGGGTACGACATGGTGGAACCCGGACTGGTGCCGATGCCCCTCTGGCGGCCCGAGACGGCGCCGGAGGACGAGGATCCTTATGCCTTCTCCGGATTCGCCGGCGTGGGGCGTGCCGGCGGGTCTACAGGCGGGCGTACGGCGTGAGCGCGGAACCGGACGGGCCGGAGGGCAGACTGCGCCGGTTGACGACGATCTGGAGCCGGGCGGTCTTCCCGGTGACCTCCACGTCGCTGACCCGCCCGGAGTTCGAGGAGCAACTCCTGCCGCTGGCCGACAGGTTGAGCCGGGCACTGCGGGCCAGGGCCTTCGACGCCGGTGAGGGCGAGGCGGTCGGCGCCGCGCTGGTCGACGCCCACTGCACCGCCCCGGAGGCACTCAGCCACACCCTGGACTGCGTGGACGCCTATCTGGTGCTCTACTGCGGCGAGGGCGGAGACCGGGAGGACCTGCGGGCCCGCTGCGCGCGGCTCCAGCACGCCATGGCGGCCGGGTTCGCGCGGGCCCTGCGCGAACGCACGCTCGCCGAGCAGGAGGCGATCGCCCAAGCCGCGCTGCGCGCCCAGGGCGTGGTCGCGCAGGCGCTGCACACCAGCGAGGCCCGCTTCCGGGCGGTGTTCGAAGGCGCGGCGATAGGCATCGGCATCGCCGACCTCGAGGGCAACGTCCTCCAGGTCAACGGCGCGCTGCTGCGCATGTTCGGCGGATCCGAGCAGAGCCTGCGGCTGCGCAACGTCCGGGACTGGACGCACGCCGAGGACGCCCCGCAGGTCTGGCGGCTGTACGAGGAGCTGGTGCGCGGCGAGCGCGAGCACTACCACGTGGAGAAGGCCTTCTACCGGCCCGACGGCACCGTCCTGTGGACCAACCTCACCGTCTCCCTGCTCCGCGACCCCGACGGCAACCCCCAGTACCAGCTGGCCCTCATGGAGGACACCACCGAGCGGCGGCTGCTCAACCTGCGGCTGCGCTACGAGGCCACGCACGACGCGCTGACCGGACTGCCCAACCGCACCCTGTTCTTCGAGCGCCTGGAGAAGGTGCTGAACGCCGGCGACGGTCACCGCTTCGGCCTGTGCTACCTCGACCTGGACGGCTTCAAGACCATCAACGACAGCCTCGGGCACGCGGCCGGCGACCGGCTGCTGGTGGAGGTCGCCGACCGGTTGCAGGCGTGCGCCACCGCGCCCGGCGAGATGGTCGCCCGGCTCGGCGGCGACGAGTTCGTGGCGCTGACCACCGGACCCGACACCGAGCGCGAGGTCGACGAACTCGCCGCCCGCATCATGAACGCGCTCGTGGCGCCCATCCGCATCGACGGCCGCGAGCTGACGGTGCGCGGCAGCATCGGCGTCGTCGAGGGCCCCGTGGGGGAGCGCAGCGCGGCGGAGGTGCTGCGCAGCGCCGACATCACCATGTACCGGGCCAAGTCGGCGGGCGGCAACCGCTTCGAGCTGGCCGACCCCGAGGCCGACGCCCGCGCCATCACCCGGCACGGGCTGACCACGGCGCTGCCGACCGCCCTGGACCGGGGCGAGTTCTTCATCGAGTACCAGCCGCTGGTGCGCCTCGGCGACGGCAGCGTGCGCGGCGCCGAGGCGCTGGTGCGCTGGCTGCACCCGCAGCACGGTGTGCTCGGACCGGACCGGTTCATCCCGCTCGCCGAGCACACCGGGCTGATCGTGCCGCTGGGCCGCTGGGTGATGGAGCAGTCGGTGCGGCAGGCCCGCGAGTGGCGCGAGCGCTACGGCGAGGGGACCGAGGGCGCGTTGCGCATCAACGTCAACCTCTCGCCCTGCCAGCTCACGCACCCCGGTCTCGTCCAGGACACCGTCGACATCCTGGAACGCGCCGGCGTGGCCCCCGACGCGCTGTGCCTGGAGGTGACCGAGTCGGCGCTCATCGGCGCGGACGACGACCTGCTCAAACCGCTGCGCCGGCTGGCCGAGATGGGTGTCGACATCGCCCTGGACGACTTCGGCACCGGCTACTCCAACCTGGCCAACCTGCGCCGGCTGCCGGTGAGTGTGCTGAAGCTGGACCGCTCCTTCACCCAAAGCATGCAGCAGTTCCCGGCCGACCCTGTCGACCTCAAGATCGTCGAGGGCATCGTGGCGCTGGCCCACAGCCTGGACCTCGCCGTCACGGTGGAGGGCGTGGAGACCGGCGCCCAGGCCGAACAGCTGCGCATCCTGGGCTGCGACACCGCCCAGGGCTGGTACTACGCCCGCCCGGGCCCACCGGACCGCCTGCACGAACTGGCCCTGGCGGACGCGACGGGCTGACCCTCGGACACGACCGGCCGGCCGTCACGGGCGCGCGAACGGCGCTCCCTCGGGCCGTGGCCGTCCGAGTGCGCCCTCGGCCTGCCCGTGTGCGCCGCCGGCCTGCCCGTGTACCTCGGTCTGTCCCCGTGCGCCCAGGGGCAGGCCGCGGGCGTCGTCGGAGACCGCGACGGCCGCCCGGACGAGCGCGGCCGTGGCCCGCGAACGGGACTGCTGCGGCCAGGCGATCGCCACGACCGCGGGCGGCGCGTCGTCGACGGGGCGGTAGACGACCCCGGGGCGCGGATAGCGGTCGGCCACGGAGGCGGGCAGCAGGCTGATCGCCTCGCCGAGGCCGACCAGCGTGAGCAGTTGGGCGAGGTCGCGGCCCCGGCGCCGCCCGCCGTCGGCGAACCGGTGCAGCTCCCCGGGACGCAGCCCCAGGTCCTCGAGGGCGAGGCGGTCGCGGGCGGCAAGCGGATCGTTCGCGGCCACCGCCGCGACGCGCGGCTCGACGGCCAGCGTCTCGCTGTCCAGGCCGGTGCGGTCGAACGGCTCGTGGACCAGGGCGACGTCGGCCTCGCCGCGGCGCAGCAGCCGGGGCGACTCCTGCCACGCACACAGCCGGACCGTGACCGGGACCGCGGCCGGGTCGGCCGCATAGCGCTCGAGGACCGGCTCCAGCAGACCGGCGTCACCGTCGGCCTTCACCGCCAGGACCAGGGCGCCGTCCGGGGCTGCCGCACGCCGTGCCCGGTGTCCGGCCGCCTCCAGCGCGTCCAGCGCGATCCGCGCCTCCGCCAGCAGCACCTCGCCCGCCCGGGTCAGCGCGACGCTGTGGGTGGTCCGCTCGAACACCGTGACGCCGAGCTCCGTCTCCAACCGGCGGATCGCCCGGGACAGGGGCGGCGGTGAGATGCCCAGCCGTTCGGCGGCGCGGGCGAAGTTGAGCTCCTCGGCGACGGCGACGAAGTAGCGCAGCGGGCGGGACTCCACATGATCCCCCTGAGATCGGCATTACCTCCAGGGTAACGACCGGGAGCGGATCGATCCTTCAGTCACGGCCGCCCGGACCGCAGGATCGATACGTCGACGCGTCGATCCATCGATCCACCGACGCGTTGCGTTCCCTTTGTGACCTCCCGACTCTGGAGACCTCCGTGATCGTAGTGACCACCCCGACCGGCCAGATCGGCCGCGGGCTCCTCGACCGACTGCTCGACGCCCCGGACACCGCCGGGCGGGTCCGGGTGATCGCCCGCGACCCGGAACGTCTGGCGCCGCGGGCGCGGAGCCGCGTCGAGGTGTTCCAGGGCTCGCACGCCGACCCCGAGCTGCTCGCCGCCGCATGCGAGGGTGCCGACCAGGTGTTCTGGCTCGTCCCCCCGACCCCCGGCGCGGCCGGCGTGGAGGAACACTTCCACACCTTCACCCAGGCGCTGTGCAAGGCGATCGACGCCCAGGGCGTGCGACGGGTCGTCGCCGTCTCCACGCTGGGGCGCGGCGTCGCGAGGAACGCCGGCCAGATCTCGGCGTCGCTGGCCATGGACGACCGGATCGCTGCCACCGGAGTGCACTACCGTGCGCTGTGCCCGCCGTTCCTGATGGAGAACCTGCTGGGCCAGGTCGGCTCCATCCGTGACCAGGGAGTCTTCCGGCTGGCCGCGCCCGAGGACCGCGTGGTGCGCACCTGCGCCACCCGCGACATCGCCGCCACGGCGGCCCGGCTGCTGCTCGACGCCTCCTGGACCGGGCGCGGCGACGTCCCGCTGGCCGGACCCGACGCGCTGACCCCCGAGGGCATGGCGCGGGTCCTCTCCGACGTCCTCCGGCGGCCGGTGCGCATGCAGCGCGTCAGCGTCGCGGAGTACCGGGCGGCCGTGCTGCGGTCCGGGGCGAGCGAGGCCTGGGCGCAGGGCCTGGCCGACATGGCGCGGGCCCTCGAGGAGCAGGGCTTCTACGGCGTCTCCCAGCCGAGCACTCCCGACACCGCGCCCACCGGCTTCAGCCGGTGGTGCGCGGAGGTGCTGGAGCCGGCCCTCCTCGACTGATCGTCCGGAGGCGGCACCGGGTCACCGCTCCAGCAGCATCCGCTGAAGCTCCCGGGCGGCGCGTGGCGGGGCCACGTCGCTGCGGTGCGCCAGGGCGATCGTGCGGTACAGGCCGGGACGGGTCAGCGGGGTGACGCGGAGTCCCTGCCCGGAGCGGGTGGCGATCATGTGCGGCACCACGGCGACGCCGAGACCGGCCCGTACGAAGCCCAGCACGGCGTCCATCTCCCCGCCCTCGACCGCGAACTCCGGCTCGAAGCCCTCCGCCCGGCACGCGGCCACGGTCAGCTCCCGCAGGTCGTAGCCGTGGCGGAACATCACCAGGCGCTCGCCCTCCAGGTCCGCGATGCGCACCGGCCCCCGTTCCGAACCGCCCGGCACGGGCGCCTCCGGTGAGGACACCACCACCAGGTCCTCGCGCAGCAGCTCCACTGTGGTCAGCGCGGGGGACGGCGTGGGCAGCGGCAGGACCACCAGGGCGAGGTCGAGGGCGCCGCGGGCCAGTTCCCGTACCAGGTCGTGCGAGCCGCCTTCCTCGACCAGCAGCCGGATGCCCGGGTAGCGGTCGTGGAAGGCGCGCAGCACATCCGGCAGCAGGCCCGTGCACAGACTCGGGGTCGCCCCGAGCCGTACCCGGCCGCGGCGCAGCTGCACCAGCTCCAGTACCTCGTGCCGGGCGGTGTCCGCGTCGGCGAGGATGCGCCGGGCCAGTGGCAGCAGGGCCTCGCCCGCGTCGGTGAGGGTGATGTTGCCGCGCGCCCGCAGGAACAGGTCCGCGCCCAGCTCCCGCTCCAGCGCCTTGATCTGCTGGGAGAGCGAGGGCTGCGCGACGTGCACCAGGTCGGCCGCCCGGGTGAAGTGCCGGGTCTCGGCGACGGCCACGAAGTACTGGAGCTGCTGGAACTGCACCAGGCCATCATAGCCAGCTCCTATCGAAACAAGCCGCACCATGTCTTGGACCGATGAGGCTCTTCGGCCCTAGCGTCATGCCCATGGCTCTGGCAACGCGGACGGACCGACGGCCGTCCATGGCGCGCACCGTGTGGGACTCGACCGTCGGCAAGAAGACGGTGATGGCGGTCAGCGGCGTAATCATGCTGCTGTATCTGGTCGTCCATCTGTACGGCAACCTGAAGGTGTTCTTCGGGCTCCAGGAGATCGACGACTACGCCGTCTGGCTCCGCAACCTCGGCCAGCCGTTCATGCACCACATGTGGACGATCTGGCTGACGCGTGCCGTGCTGGTGGTCGCCGTCGTGGCCCACGCCGTTTCCGCTTACCAGCTCAGCCGGCGCGACATCGGGGCCCGGCCCAGCAAGTACGTGCACAAGAAGCCGCGGGCGACCTACGCCACACGCACCATGCGCTGGGGCGGGGTCATCCTCGGGCTGTTCATCGTCTGGCACATCCTCGACCTGACCACCGGCACCGTGCACCCCGGCGGCTTCGAGGACGCCCACCCGTACGAGAACATCGTCGACACCTTCTCGACCTGGTACGGCAACGTGATCTACATCGTCGCGATGCTGGCTCTCGGCCTGCACATCCGGCACGGCTTCTGGAGCGCGGCCCAGACCCTCGGCGTCGGCAGCCGCGCTCGCGACCGCGCCCTGAAGGCCACCGCCAACGTTCTCGCACTGCTGCTCACGGCCGGCTTCATCTCCATTCCCGTGGGCGTCATGACCGGATTGGTGAGCTGACATGACCTCCTACGTCGAGTACACGACCGGTGAGCCGGTCGCCGACACCAAGGCCCCGGCCGGCCCGATCAACGAGCGCTGGGACAAGCGCCGGTTCGAGGCGAAGCTGGTCAACCCGGCCAACCGCCGCAAGCAGACGGTCATCGTCGTCGGCACCGGCCTCGCGGGCGGCTCCGCGGGCGCCACCCTCGCCGAACAGGGCTACCGCGTCGTCCAGTTCTGTTACCAGGACTCCCCGCGCCGCGCCCACTCCATCGCCGCGCAGGGCGGCATCAACGCGGCCAAGAACTACCGCAACGACGGCGACTCGATCTACCGCCTGTTCTACGACACGGTCAAGGGCGGCGACTTCCGCTCCCGCGAGTCCAACGTGCACCGCCTGGCCCAGATCTCCGTGGAGATCATCGACCAGTGCGTGGCCCAGGGCGTGCCGTTCGCCCGTGAGTACGGCGGCCTGCTCGACACCCGCTCCTTCGGCGGCGTCCAGGTCTCCCGCACCTTCTACGCGCGCGGCCAGACGGGCCAGCAGCTGCTGCTCGGTGCCTACCAGGCGCTGTCGCGGCAGATCGCCGCCGGGAACATCGAGATGCACCCGCGCACCGAGATGCTCGACCTGATCGTCGTGGACGGCCGGGCCCGCGGCATCGTGGCGCGCGACCTGATCACCGGGAAGATCGACACCTACTTCGCGGACGCGGTCGTCCTCGCCTCCGGCGGCTACGGCAACGTCTTCTACCTGTCGACCAACGCCATGAACTCCAACGCGACCGCCGTCTGGCGGGCGCACCGGCGGGGCGCCTGGTTCGCCAACCCCTGCTTCACCCAGATCCACCCCACCTGCATCCCGCGCACCGGCGACCACCAGTCCAAGCTGACGCTGATGAGCGAGTCGCTGCGCAACGACGGCCGTATCTGGGTGCCCAAGGCCAAGGGCGACACCCGCCCGCCGAACCAGATCCCCGAGGACGAGCGCGACTACTACCTGGAGCGCATCTACCCCTCCTTCGGCAACCTGGTGCCCCGCGACATCGCCTCCCGCGCCGCGAAGAACGTCTGCGACGAGGGCCGCGGCGTCGGCCCCGGCGGCCAGGGCGTCTACCTGGACTTCGCCGACGCGATCAAGCGGATGGGCAGGAAGAAGGTCGAGGAGAAGTACGGCAACCTCTTCGACATGTACGAGCGGATCACCGCGGAGAACCCGTACGAGGTTCCCATGCGGATCTATCCCGCCGTGCACTACACGATGGGAGGCCTGTGGGTCGACTACGACCTGCAGACCACGATCCCCGGCCTGTTCGCCGTCGGCGAGGCCAACTTCTCCGACCACGGCGCCAACCGCCTGGGCGCCTCCGCGCTGATGCAGGGCCTGGCCGACGGCTACTTCGTGCTGCCGGCCACCATCAACGACTACCTGGCCCGCAACCCGCACAAGGACGAGGTGACCGCCGGTCACCCGGTGGTGCAGGAGGTGCTGGCCGAGACCGAGGACCGGCTGAACCTGCTGCTGTCCGTCGACGGCGACCGCACCCCGGACTCCTTCCACCGCGAACTCGGCGAACTCATGTGGGAGTTCTGCGGCATGGCCCGCACCGACGAGGGCCTGCGCAAGGCGCTCGACCGGATCCCGCAGATCCGCGAGGAGTTCTGGCGGCGCATCAAGGTGCCCGGCACCGGCGAGGAACTCAACCAGTCCCTGGAGAAGGCCAACCGCATCGTCGACTACCTGGAGCTCGCCGAGCTCATGTGCCTCGACGCGCTGCACCGCTCCGAGTCCTGCGGCGGCCACTTCCGCGAGGAGTCGCAGACCCCCGACGGCGAGGCCGCCCGCAAGGACGACGAGTTCGGCTACGCGGCCGCCTGGGAGTTCGCGGGTACGGGCGAAGCCCCGACCCTGCACAAGGAAGACCTGGTCTTCGAGTACGTCCACCCCACCCAGCGGAGCTACGCATGAAGCTCACCCTGCGCGTCTGGCGGCAGAAGAACGCCGACGCCGACGGCGCCATGTCCACCTACGAGGTGGACGGCATATCGCCCGACATGTCCTTCCTGGAGATGCTGGACGTCCTCAACGAACAGCTCATCGTCTCCGGCGAGGAGCCGGTCGCCTTCGACCACGACTGCCGCGAGGGCATCTGCGGCGCGTGCAGCCTCGTCATCAACGGCGACGCCCACGGGCCCGAGCGCACCACCACCTGCCAGCTGCACATGCGGTCCTTCCAGGACGGCGACACCATCGACATCGAACCGTGGCGGGCCGCCGCGTTCCCGGTGGTGAAGGACCTGGTCGTGGACCGCTCGGCCTTCGACCGGATCATCCAGGCCGGCGGCTACATCACCGCGCCGACCGGTTCCGCACCGGAGGCCCACGCGACACCGGTGCCGAAGGCGGACGCCGACTTCGCCTTCGAGCACGCGGAGTGCATCGGCTGCGGGGCCTGCGTCGCGGCCTGCCCGAACGGCGCCGCGATGCTCTTCACCTCCGCCAAGATCAACCACCTCAACGTGCTGCCGCAGGGCGCACCCGAGCGGGAGACCCGTGTGCTGGACATGGTCGCGCAGATGGACGAGGAGGGCTTCGGCGGCTGCACCCTGACCGGGGAGTGCGCCACCGCCTGCCCCAAGGGCATCCCGCTGATGTCCATCACCAGCATGAACAAGGAGTGGCTGCGGGCGACCCGCAAGGCCGCCAAACGATAGGCGTTCGCCGACAGGGTGCGGACGGGCGGGACCGGGCGTGGTGCTCAACCCCGGTCCCGCCAGGCACCGCCTCCGGGGCCTCCGGGCCCGTTGTCGGTGGGCGCCAGTAAAGTGCGCGCATGATCTTCGGCAACAAGGGGAGGGAGCGGTTCCTCGACGCCGTCACGGCGTTCGAGGCCGCGGTGCTCGACCGGGACGGTGACCGGTCCACGCATGCGTTCCAGGAGATTCACCGGCACTTCCAGCGGGCGGGCGACGAGGAGATCGCGGCGGCGGGCCCGCGCCTGGCCGCGCTGCTGTCCGAGGTCCCGCCGGGACCGCGCGGCGTGATCGCCGTGGTCGTCGGCGCCTGCGTGGAGCGGGGAGCGGACGCGCGGCGCTGCGCGTCGTACGTCTTCGACGGGCTCGCCGGCGTCCTGGCCGACGCCGGCGAGTTCTGCGAGCGCTGGGCGGCGACCGGGGGAGGGGACTTCCCCGAGCCGGACCCCGGCGACCCGGACCCGGCCGTCGTCGAGCGGGTCGGCCGGGAGGCGGCCCAGGGCTGGTGGACGCTGCCCCAGTGGGAGATGGCGTCCGTCGCGATGCTGAACCGCCCCGAGGTGCGCACCACACTCGGCGACGCCCTGCGCGACCGGCTGCTGACGGCCGTACGCCCGGTGGAGGAGGCCTCCGGGCACGACTTCAAGTGCCTGGTGTACGCCCTGCTCGTGCTGGACGACGAACCGCTGGTCGTCCTGCACCGCCCCACCGGAACCGGCTACGCGCTCCGCATGGGCGGCCTCGGGGACAACTTCCAGCTGCACACCCTGCTCGCCGACGTCCTCGTCGGCGGCGGCCACATACCGGGCCACGCCCCGTCCGCCGCGGAGGCGGCCGTCTGCCGGGACCAGCCCGGGCAGGTACCCACCACCGGCTCCTTCGACCTCGTCGCGCCGAGCGGGGAGTGGGTCTGGAACGAGGGCACCCCCTCGGACATCCCCGTCGTGGACGGCGTACGGCTGCTCGTCCTCGACGAGCCGTCCTACCAGCGCAGCTGGCCCGCCGGCCGGTTCTTCCCGCACATGACCGGCGGCCTGGTCCTGGAGCGCGTGCTGGAGCGGGAGGAGGCCGGGCGGTTGCTCGCCGGGTGCGTGACCCAGGCACGCTGACCGTCCCCGACCCGCCGTTCGGCGTTCCCGCGCACGCCGCGGCGGCGGGTCGCGACGACCCGCGGCCCGACGGCGAGGTGGACGGCTCCCGTACGGCCCGCCGTCGAACCCGGCACCCACCCGACCCGGCGCACCCCGGCCGTCGCCGCCCAAGCCGCCCGCGCAGGAAGGATCGGTGCGGGCCTGCGCGGCCACGGTCGCGTGATCACGGGGAGCGGCGCGGTGGCCTTCCGCAACCCCCTTCAGGCTCCCGGCGACCCCATCAGCTCCCGAGCCCGCGGGCAGCGGGGCGGACAGCAGGGCGGCCGCGGTCAGGGCGGCCGCCGCCCACGTGGCGGGTCCTCGCCTCGGCGGACGGGGCAGGTGCATCGAGACGCTCGTCCTGGGGCGGTACGGGGGAGCACCGAAGCCAGGAGGGCGCTGTTACCGAGGAACTACTGACTTTGCCGCAGTGCCCGCGCCAGATAGGGCGCCGTGGCGCTTCCCTCCGCCCGGGCAACGTGGGCCGGCGGTCCCGCCGCCACGATCCGGCCGCCCGCGTCGCCGCCGCCCGGTCCCAGGTCCACGACCCAGTCGGCGCCCGCGACCACGGACATGTCGTGCTCGACGACGATCACGGTGTGCCCGGCGTCGACCAGCCCGTGCAGCTGCCGCATCAACACCTCGACATCGGCCGGGTGCAGACCGGTCGTCGGTTCGTCCAGGAGGTAGAGGGTGTGATCGCGGCGCCCGCGCTGGAGTTCACTGGCCAGCTTGATGCGCTGGGCCTCGCCGCCGGACAGCTCGGTCGCGGGCTGGCCCAGGCGCAGATAGCCGAGTCCCACGTCGAGCAGGGCAGCCAGGCTGCGGGCCGCGGCCTGGCTGTCGGCGAAGAACTCCGCCGCGTCCTCCACCGTCATGTCCAGCACCTGGGCGATGTTCCGCCCGCGGTACGTCACGCGGAGCGTCTCGGGGTTGTACCGCGCCCCGCCGCAGTCCGGGCACGGGGCGTAGGTGCTCGGCAGGAACAGCAGCTCCACGCTGACGAAACCCTCGCCCTGGCAGGTCTCGCACCGGCCGCCGGCCACATTGAAGGAGAACCGCCCGACCCCGTGACCGAGCTCGCGGGCCGCGTCGGTGTCCGCGAACACCTTCCGTACGACGTCGAACAGCCCGGTGTAGGTGGCCAGGTTGGAGCGCGGGGTACGCCCGATCGGCTTCTGGTCCACGCGGACCAGCCGCCCGACCCCCGCCAGGTCCTCCGTGATCGCCTCGACGAGCGTGGACTTGCCGGAACCGGACACACCGGTGACCGCGGTGAACGCCCCGAGCGGGAACTCGGCCGTCACTCCGCGCAGGTTGTGCCGGGTGACCGGCCCGGCCTTCAGCTGGCCGCGCGGCGGCCGGCCCCGGCGCACCGGCGCGCCGTCCCCGCCGAACAGGTGGCGCGCCGTGGCCGACTCGGCCACCCCCGCCAGCTCGGCCACGGGCCCGCTGTGCAGCACCCGGCCGCCGTGCTCCCCGGCCCGTGGCCCCACGTCCACCACCCAGTCGGCGCCGCGCACCACGTCCAGATGGTGCTCCACCACGAACACCGAGTTGCCCGCGGCCTTCAACCGCCGCAACACCGTCAGCAGGGCCTCGGTGTCGGCCGGGTGCAGCCCCGCCGACGGCTCGTCGAGGACGTACACCACACCGAACAGCCCGGAGCGCAGCTGGGTGGCCAGGCGCAGCCGCTGGAGCTCGCCGGCCGACAGGGTGGGCGCGGCCCGGTCCAGACTGAGATAGCCGAGCCCGAGCTCCACGACGGGTGCGATACGGGACTTGAGATCCTCGGTGAGGACGCGGGCGGCCTCCGAGGTGCCCTGAAGCAGTCCGGCCAGCTCGCGCAGCGGCAGCGCGGCCAGCTCGGCGATGGTGCGCCCGGCGAACGTGACGGCCAGCGCCTCCGGCCGCAGTCTGCCGCCACCGCAGACCGGGCAGGGGGCCGAGACGAGGAAGCGCTCCGCCTTCGCCCGCAGCGTCGCACTCTTCGAATCGGCGAACGTCTTCATCACATACCGGTGGGCGCTCATGTACGTGCCCTGGTAGGGCCGCTGGATCCGGTCGGCCTCCCGCACCGGATGCACGGTCACCACCGGCTGCTCGTCCGTGAACAGGATCCACTCCCGCTGTTCGGCGGGCAGTTCGCGCCAGGGCCGGTCCACGTCGTACCCGAGCGCGTCCAGGATGTCCCGGAGGTTCTTGCCCTGCCAGGCACCCGGCCAGGCGGCGATGGCCCCCTCGCGGATCGACAGCGAGGGGTCCGGTACCAGCAGTTCCTCCGCCGTACGGTGCACCCGCCCCAGGCCGTGGCACTCCGGGCAGGCCCCGGCGGCCGTGTTCGGCGAGAAGGCGTCCGAGTCCAGCCGTTCGGCGCCGGGCGGGTAGTCACCGGCCCGCGAGAACAGCATGCGCAGGGAGTTGGAGAGGTTGGTCACCGTCCCCACGGAGGATCGCGAGGTCGGCGCCGACCGCCGCTGCTCCAGCGACACCGCGGGCGGCAGCCCGCTGATCTCCTCGACCTTCGGCGCCCCCACCTGGTGGATCAGCCGGCGCGCGTACGGCGCCACCGACTCGAAGTACCGCCGCTGCGCCTCCGCGTATACCGTCCCGAACGCCAGCGACGACTTCCCGGACCCGGACACCCCGGTGAACACCACCAGGGCGTCCCGCGGGATGTCCACGTCCACCCCGCGCAGATTGTGCTCACGGGCGCCGCGGACACGGACGTACGGGTCGTGGGGGGTGTGCATGGGGTCGCTCCGTACGGAGGTGCGGTGGTCGAGGGGCAAACGCCGCAATCGTATGCGGACCCCCCTCCCGTACGGCGCGAGGCGGCCCCGGCCTCATGGTTGAACATGTTCAATTTCTGGGCCACGATATCTCCTGCCATCCGGTGTGCTGGACGAGGGGACTGTGGTCATGACGCGTGGGCTTCTCACGCCGCGAGGCTGCCCCCGCCCGGGCGGGCCCGGCGGGGGCACGGCGGTGGGCGGTACGGCCCCGACACGGATCCTCGACTGGCGGCATCCGCGCGTCGCCTCGTTCCTCCGGCGGACCGGCGTGGCAGCGGGCTCGGCGGCAGGCTCCGGGCCCGGCGATCGGATCGCCGCACTGCGCAGGGCCCACAGGGCGACAGCCGCCGCCGTGCGACCGGTGTACTCGGTGCAGGACGAACGGCCCGTGTCGGAGGTGCTGCGCCGCGGCCGCGGCTCGTGCAGCCAGCGGCTGGCCGTGCTCGAGTCCGTCGCGCGGGCGTCCGGGGTCGCCACACGGGTGCGCGGCCTGCTGGTGGACGGTGCCTTCTGGTACCCGCGGTTCCCCCGGCTGCGTCGGATCGTCCCGGACCAGGTGGTGCTGGCGTGGCCGGAGTTCCGCCTCGAGCAACTCTCGCCGACGCTCCACCCCACCGCGCCGTGGCTGGCCGTCTCGGAACTCTTCGGCGGCCTGGACGAGTTGAGGGGTGATGGCGAGGGCGGCTTCACCAACGCCGGGCCCGAGACGCTCTTCGAGGCGCTGGCCAGGACGGCGATCGACTGGGACGGCTCGACGGTCTGCCCGGCCGCCGGCGCCCCGTGCGACCTCTCGGCCCACATCCTCGCCGACCTCGGTCACTTCGACTCGCGGGACGAACTCTTCGCCCGGCACGGCCAGACCTTGTGCGGGGCCGCGAGACTGCTGGCCGAGCCCGTCCTCGGTCGTCACCGCCCGACGGGATCCGTCCGGCGATCCAGGGCGTGACGGCGCCGGACTACGGGCCGGTTCCCTCCTCGGCGGTGAAGAGGCGTGCCAGCCGCCGGTAGGAGTCCAGCAGGGCGTCGCGATCGTACGTGCTGGTGGTGAGCAGGACCTCCTGGGCGTCCGTCTCCTTCAGCACCGTCTCCAGTTCCCCGGCGACCTGTTCCTCGGTACCCGCGAGGTGACCGGTGAGACCGGCGTCGTAGAAGCCGCGTTCCCTGGCGGTCATCGGCAGGGACTCGACACGGTCGGCGGACGGCAGGGGCGGGAACGTGCCGCGGGTGCGGGCCTGGGTCATGGACCAGGCCTCCGGGAGCAGGAGCCGGCGGGCGTCCTCGGGCGTGGCGGCCACCGCGACCGTACCGGAGATCACGACGTACGGCTCCCGAGCCCAGGCGGAGGGGCGGAAGGCCTCGCGGTACCGCTCGATGCCGCGCAGCATCTTCTCCCGGTCGCGCAGGTCGCCGATGACCATGGGCAGGCCCGCGCGGGCCGCGATCGCGGCGCCTTCGCCCATCGCCAGCACGAACGGCGGCACACGCAGACCCTCGGCGGGCCGAGCGCGCACCCCTGTGGGCGAGGTGCCCTCGAACCAGCCGAGCAGTTCGGCCAGCTGCGCCGCGAAGTCCTCCGCGGCGTGCCTGTCCCGTCCCAGCGCCCTGCGGACGCCGTCGGTGAAGCCGACGGAACGGCCGAGGCCCATGTCGATGCGACCTGGGTACAGCGACTCCAGCACACCGAACTGTTCGGCCACCACCAGCGGCTGGTGGTTGGGCAGCATCACGCCGCCCGTGCCCACCCGGATCGTGCGGGTCGCGGCCGCCACGGCGGCGGCCAGCACCGTCGGCGCGGACCCCGCGACGCCGGGCACACCGTGGTGCTCCGACACCCAGAACCGGTGGTAGCCGAGGCGTTCCACCTCCCGCGCGAGCCGCACGGTGTCGCGCAGCGCCTCGGAGGGCGGGTGGCCCTCACGCGTGCGGGAGCGGTCCAGGACGGAGAAGCGGGTGGCCGCGATCAGGGAACTCACACCTCGTTCAACGCGGGGGCGCGCCCGTGATTCCCGGGCCCCGCCGACGGCGAGCGGTGCCGTGGAGCGGTCGGCGGAGTCCGGCGGGGGCGAGCCGTGCGGCGCCGTGGAACGGCGGGGTCAGCCCGAGCCGGGGGAGATGCCGCCCGGCTCCGGACCCCAGTACTCGGGGCCGCCGCCGCGCCAGTCGATCAGCGGGGACACCGAGACCTCCGCGGGGTCGACCTCGAGGCCGGCCCGGCGCAGAAACTCGGCGACATCCGCGACGCTGTACGCCAGCCCGAGGATCTCGCCGTCCACACGGACGCGACGGCCGCCCGTCGGAGAGGGCGGGTGCACGGTCACGGGCAGTGATCCGGACATGTTCCCAGCATCAGGCGCGGGGCCCGCCGCCGCATCCGGACGGTACGCGGTCCCGGACGCGGACGGCAGCCGGTCCGCTCCGTCCGGCGGCACGCACCACAGGCCCTGTCGTCGAACCGGTGGGCGCGCCCGAATGCGACGACAGAACCTAGGCTGTGCGTGTGAAGGAGAGCAGTGAGCGGCCCGTCGCCGTGTTCGACCTGGACAACACCCTCGCCGACACGGCGCACCGGCAGCGGTTCCTGGAGCGGCGGCCCCGTGACTGGGACGCCTTCTTCGCCGCGGCGCCCCAGGATCCGCCGCTCACCGAGGGCGTACGGCTCGTCCTGGACAGTGCGCGCGAATGCGAGATCGTCTACGTCACCGGGCGGCCCGAGCGGTGCCGCCGGGACACCCTCGACTGGCTGGCCGCTCATGGGCTGCCCGAGGGACGCGTGCACATGCGCCGCGACGACGACCGCAGGCCGGCCCGCCGCACCAAGCTGGAGATCCTGCGCCGGCTCGCCCGCACCCGAGAGATCCGCGTCCTCGTGGACGACGACGAACTGGTGTGCGCGGACGCCGAAGGGGCGGGTTTCCGCGTCCTGCGCGCCCGCTGGGCGGCTCCCTCCGCCGAGCTGAAGATCGCACAGGAGCGTGAGGGGCGGACCTGAGCGGTGCCGGGTCCGCCCGCGGCGACCCGGATGGCCTCAGTCCGCGGACTCGATCCGGAAGCCGAGCTTGAGCCCCACCTGGTAGTGCTCGATCTGCCCGTTCTCGATCTGGCCCCTGACCTGGGTCACCTCGAACCAGTCCAGGTTGCGCAGGGTCTGCGAGGCACGGGTGACGGCATTGCGGATGGCGTCGTCGATCCCCTCGTGCGAACTGCCGACGATCTCGGTGACGCGGTAGATGTGGTTGGTCATGCGGGTGCTCCTCTCGCGGGCGGCGCCGGGATACGGGGCGCCGAGGACGGTGACGGTGACCGGGGACGTCGGGACGTCACACCCGTCGGTGACACGCCGGTGACGGACGTGTTCCACGTCACTCCACCGTGCCGTATGCGGAGGCGAATCGCGAGATGTGCGGTCAGTCACCGGACGGCCACTTGACCTGGGTATTGGTCCATACCAAAATCCCAGCACACCCGTGCGAGCCTCCTGCTCGGCCCCCCCACGTCGGGATCTGCCCTGTCCACAGACAGAAGTCCTCAGACAGAAAAGGACCCCTCGTGAGACGTCGCCTTCTCGCCCTCGTCTGCGCCTCCGCCTCCCTGGTCAGTGCCTGCGGCGTGCTGCCCGGCGGAGGGGGCGGGCGGCACACCGTGACCGTGTGGCTGATGCAGGGCAGCGCGTCGCAGGACTTCCTGCGCCGCTTCACCGAGGACTTCGAACGCGGCCACGAGGATCTGCGCCTCGACATCCGTATCCAGCAGTGGACCGGCATCGGCCCCAAGGTGCAGGCCGCGCTCTCGGCGAGGTCGGACGACGGGCCCGACGTCATCGAGGTCGGCAACACGCAGGTCGCGCAGTACGTGGAAGGCGGCCGGCTGACCAACCTGACCCTGGAGTCGATGCGGGACTGGGGCATGCAGGACTGGCTGCCCGGCCTCGCCGAGCCCGGGCTCGACAACACCGCGCAGTTCGGAATCCCCTGGTACGCCGCCAGCCGGGTGGTGATCTATCGCAAGGACCTGTTCGAGAAGGCGGGCATCACCTCCCCGCCCCGCACCCGCGACGAGTGGATCGCCGACACCGAGAAACTCGACTCCGGCGGCGACCAGGGCATCTACCTTGCCGGACAGGACTGGTACACGCTGGCGGGCTTCATCTGGGACGAGGGCGGCGACCTCGCCAAGCAGTCCGGCAACACCTGGAAGGGCGCCCTGGACACTCAGGCCGCCCTGCGCGGCATGGACTTCTACCGGCGGCTGCAGGCGCTCGGGAACGGCCCGGTCGAGGCCGACGAGGAGCACCCGCCGCAGGCCAAGGTGTTCGCGGGCGGAAAGGTGGCGCAGATCGTGGCCGTGCCCGGGGTCGTCCAGGCCATCGTGCAGAAGAACCCCGCCCTCAAGGACGTGCTGGGCTTCTTCCCCGTGCCCGGGAAGACCGCCGGACGGCCGGGAGCCGTCTTCACCGGGGGCTCCGACTTCGTCGTACCGAGGAACACCGACGACCGGGACGCCGCCGTCGCCGTGGTCGCGGCCCTGACCGGCTCCAAGTGGGACACCGAGCTGGCGCGCACGATGAGCTACGTCCCCAACAAGACGACGCTCGCCCCGGCCGTCGCCGGCAAGGAGGCGGTCGCCGCCATGGCGGCGGGCGCCGCGCACGGCCGGGCGACCCCCAACACGCCGCAGTGGGCGGCCGTCGAGGCCGACAACCCGATCAAGGACTACATGACCAAGGTGCTCGAGGGAGCCGACCCGCACGCGGCGGCCCGCCAGGCCTCCCGGCGCATCACCGAACAACTGGCCCCCGGCCTGGGCTGATGCGCCGGACCGGCGTCAGGTCACCGCGCCATGCTCAGCGACAGCGCGAAGCGGTTCCCGGAGTCGGTCCACCAGCCGGTCAGCTCCAGCCCGGCGGCCGACAGTTCCCCTCGCACCCCTTCCTGCCGGAACTTCGCGGACACCTCGGTGCGCGTTTCCTC
>NZ_JBSFRB010000055.1:0-50163 GCF_053589015.1 Streptomyces sp. NPDC003393
GGTCCCCCCCCCCGGGGGCGGTGGGGGGCCCGTCGGCCGCCTCCCCGGGGGGGGCGCGCCGGCCGACGGCTTTTCGGACTCCGGGTCCCGGGTGCCGAGCCGCCGGCCTGCGGGATCGGCATTTCTGACATCACCGGGCCACGTCCTGGCGACGGAAGGAGCCCTGCCGCGCCGAAGTCGGCAGTCCCCCGATCGCAAGCCGGCAATGGCTGCGGTGGTACGCGTTTCCTCCGCGTGCGATGTTGGAGGAGAAGGGCGCCCTCGCACCGCCTCGCTGAGGAGGGGTTTCGATGTCGGACATGGAGTCGACGGCCGCCGGGCGGAAGCCGCGGTCGAACGCGTGGCAGTCGGCGCTCACCGTGCTGTTGGAGGCGGACCCTCCCTTCATTCCCAAGGGCGCGCATGCGATGACCATCGTCGTGGAGTTCCCACCGGGCGATCCTGGCACTCCCCCGCACCGGCACTCCGGCCCGTGCCTCGGCTATGTGCTGGAGGGCGAGATGGTGTTCGAACTCGAAGGAGAGCCGCCGCGTGTCGTCCGGGCCGGCGAGGCGTTCTTCGAGCCGGGCGGCGACGTCATCCACTACCAGGACGGCAACAACCGCGAGGACATCCCGTTGCGCTTCACCGTCAGCATGTTCATGGAGCCAGGCACACCGATGCTCACCCTCGTCGACGAGGAAGAGCTGGCCCAGCGCCGGGACCGCCGGGCCCGGCGCACCGACTGACCGCCGGCGCCCGCAGCCCGCCGGCGTCGGCGAAGCCCGGTCGGGGCGTCTTGGAGAGCGAAGAAGGCCGAAGAGACGGGGGTGATCGCCGCCGAGTCGTCACCGACAACACCGCCGGCATCTACGCCGCCGCCTCAGGCGACGCCCTCGTCGCCAAGGACGACGCCGTCATCGCCAAGACCACCTACCGGGACTTGCTCGCGCGCTGACCCCGGCAACCTGACGACCGTCAGCCACTGCGGCCATGCCCGCAGCCCGGCCCGCACCTGGTGAGGAGGTCAGGGAGGGGTCCGGTGTCGCGGTCCTCGACCACTGCCACCCCCCGGCCGGCAAGGCCGGGCCACGGTGTGAACACCGCTCAGGCGCGTGGGGAAGCAGCATCCGGCCGAAGGCGGGCCAACAGGAGGGCGATGTCGTCCTGGGGCCGGGTGCCGCAGGTCATGGCTTCGATGATCTGCGTGCAGCGGTCGTCGAGGTCACCGTGCGTCTGGCGGACGCAGGTGGCCAGGCGCGTCAGGCCGGCGTCGATGTCCTCGGAGCGGTCTTCGACCAGGCCGTCGGTGTAGAGAGCGAGCAGGCCCTCTCCGGGCATCGGCACGGTGGCCGACGCGTAGCCGTCGAATCCCCACCCGACGGCGCAGCCGACGGGGGAGTCAGGGAAAGCGACGATGCCGTCCGGGGCGAGGAGCAGGGGTGGAGGGTGCCCGGCACGGGCGAAGGTGCAGGTCGCCGTGGCGGGGTCGTGGATGAGGTAGACGCAGGTCGCCACGAGGGCGGGTAGATCGGCGTCGCGGCGTTGACCGACCTCCTGCGACAGTCGCAGGGCGACATTGTCCAGGTGGGAGAGGAGGATGTCGGGCGGCTGGTCGAGCTCCGCGAGGGCGTGCACGGCGGTGCGCATGCGGCCCATCGCGGCGGCCGCGCTGACGCCGTGGCCGATGACGTCTCCGACCACGAGCGCAGTGCGGCCCTCGGCGAGGGGAAGGACGTCGTACCAGTCGCCGCCGACCCGTTCGTGGGTGTCGGCGGGCAGGTACCGCGTCGCTACCTCCAGGAACCTGCTGCGCTGGAGATCGTGGGGCAGCAGGTCGCGTTGCAGGGCGAGAGCTGTGGCCCGCTGCTGCGCGTAGCGGCACGCGTCGTCCAGGCTGAGGGCGGCACGCGTCGCCAGCTCCTCGGCCAGCAGCAGGTCGTCGCGGGTGAAAGAGGCGGGATTGTCGGTGCGGGCGAAGGTGGCCACACCCAGGATGACGCCGCGCGCCTTGAGCGGCACGATCATGGCGGAGTGCATGCCGGCTCGTTTGATGGCGCGGTCGCGGGCCGGATCCTCCGTGAGCCAGTAATGGGAGGTGTCCAAACGCGGCTCGAAGTGGGACTCGCCCGTACGCAACGGTGCGACGATCGGTGACGAGGGAGGGTGGTAGACGACCTCCCCCGGTGCGAACACCGCCTCGGGCACGCCCGGGCGGATCGACGCCATCCCGGCACGCCGGAAGGCGGGGCCGCCGTACACGGCGGCGTCGGGACGCTCGCGGGGCATATCGCCGAGCGAGACCCAGTCCGCCAAGTCGACGGTCGCGAAATCCGCGAGGCGGGGGACGGCGATGTCGCTGAGTTCCTGCGCCGTCGTCATGATGTCCAAGGTGGTACCGATGCGGGTGCCGGCCGTAACCAGGAGCGAGAGCCGTCGTCGCGCGGATTCCTCGTCGACGTCGACGGCAGCGGCGCCGATGCCCACCGGTGCCCCGTCGGGGCCCTCGAAACGGAAGACCACCGTGGCGAAGGCTCGTTCATCCCCAGCGGGAGAGACGTTGGACAGGGTACGGCTGACCATTTCCCCACTGGCCAGCACGTGACGCAGCAACCGTTCGACCGTGGCCGGGTCGAATCCGGTCGACGTCTCCCACGGGCGACGCCCCAGCTTGGGCGCCCACTGATGGCCGGTTCGCTCAGCCATCACACTGTTCAGCCACACACAGCGTAGATCGGTGTCCCACACACCGAACGCCACCGGGGAACTCCCCATGGCCTGCTGGAACGACGACCTCTCCGTACGCGGCGCGTCGGGAGCCGCAGGGGTGGTGACCGAGAGTATCCACTGTTCGGCGCCTCCGACGCCCTCCAAGCGGGCCGCTTCCAGCACGACCCGTACCGGGTGCCCGTCCCGATGCCGCATGTCGAGGAGCCAGGCCCAACGGCCGCCGGGCCGGGCCTCCTTCAGGGAGCGGGACTTGAGGAGCCGTCCGAACCACTCCGGGCCGCCCGGTGTGTCCTCAGCCTCCCCGGGGGCGAAAGCCGCTTCCGAACGTGGAAGTGCTTCCTCCGCAGCCGTCGTCGCATCATGCGGCACCACGGAGGTATCCGACGCCTCGGACCGGTCGTCCGGTGGGACGAGAAGCTGACGCAGAGACGTGCCCACAATCTCTTCCGCGCGATGGCCAAGCATGGATCGCGCTCCCGAAGACCATCCCGTAAGGAATCCGGCACGGTCCACCAGCATCGCCGTCGCGAACCCAGAGAGGATCTCCGCGCCGAGGGTGTCTCCCGTGGACGCGCCGTTGCCGGACGTACCGATGCTGATCGGGCCACTCCCTTCGCGTATCCGCGTACAAGTCAGAGCTCATCTGCCTGAAGTACAGTATAAGTAGCTTTTGTTCGCAAAAGGGTGTCCTACTCAGTGTGGCCGCCAGCGCCCGCCGGCGGTGCCGCGGTTCCCACGCGGCGATCGCGCCGGGGGAGTTCCGGTCGACGCACCGGGCGGCCCGCCCGTCCCCGCCGGCCGCTTCCTGGTGCTCGTCGGCGGGCACCTTGTCCGCGTCGTCGCACAGCAGGTCAAGGCGGACGGCGAAGGCGAGCAGCTCGCCGACGACCTGCCGGGCCTCGGCGGGGGCGAGCGGGGCCGTCGATGAGCCGGCGTCCCACCCGGTGATGTGACCGGCGACCGGGCGGTCCTGCTCGTCATGGCCCCAGTCCAGGGTCACGACCAGTGCCCCAAGGAACGGGAGGTCGTCCGTGGCTCCGGCGAGAGGCTTCGGGACGGTGTGTTGATCGGGGTGGTGGTGCGCCCGCCGGGTACGGGCGGCCGGGTCGGACTGCCGGCAGCAGCCCGACGACGCGCTCCAGGACATCGAGCCGGGCCCGGGTCGGCCGACGGCCTTACGGCCGACGGGTCTCGGGTACCGAGCCGCCGGCCTGCGAAAGGGCCCGCCCGACCACCGGTGGTCCGTCGGGCGTCTTCCACGGAAGGGGGTTACCTCAAAGGGAGGCTTGCGGCCTCCGGAAGCACGTCGCGCACCGCCATCACTCCATCCGCGGCCCACGGCTTGACTTTCCGGGGGTCGAGCTCGGCGCGGACCGGCGCGCCCGTACGGTTCTGGGCGGGCGGCGACGAGGCAATGCGCCCCGCCACCCGACGCCCTCGGGTCGCGTCCCAAGGTTCACGCCCGCGCCGGCGGCTCGGGGGCATGCCAGGGCGCTGGTGCCGGCGGATCTCGCTGATGCCGCGGGACCGCCCGCGCGGGGCTTTCAGGCGTGCGACTCGGAGGGAGCCCGGTCGGGGCCCGTCCGCAGTTCCTCGATGACGCTGTCGAGATGTGCGCGCGCCGCGGCCTCGGCGGCCGCGGGGTCACCGGTCACGATCGCCTCGATGATGGCCAGGTGCTGCGGCAAGGACTGCGCGGCTCGGCCGGGGCGCAGCGCGAGCCGGAACTGGTAGCGCACCATCTGACCCTTGAGGCGGTCGAGCAGTCCCGCCGCCACCGTCTGGCCGCTCATGTGCGCGATGGCACTGTGCAGTTCGCGGTTCAGCCCGGAGTAGGTGGTCAGGTCCTGTTCGGCGACGGCCTGGCTCATGCGCGTCCCGATCTCCCTGAGGCCCTGCCGCGCGTCCGCCGACGCGCGTTCGGCCGCCCGCCGGGCGCACATCCCCTCCAGCGCCGCGCGGCACTCGGTGATCTGTATGGCCTCGTCGACGGAGACGATCCTCACCCGGGCCCCGCGGCGGGGGACGAGTTCGATGAGTCCGTCGCCGGCCAGATCCTGCAGGGCCTCCCGTACCGCACTGCGAGTGACGTGGAGCGACTCGGCGAGCTCCTGCTCGATGAGTCGCTGGCCGGGCACCATGTCTCCCGACGAGAGCGCTTGGCGAATGGCCGTGCTGACCACGCGCCGACCCTCTTGACCGGCGACCGGTTTGTCCGCCACTCCTACCGCCTTGCTCGAACCCGACACCTTGTGACCTGGTGCGCAGTGTATCCGCATCGCCATTTCGACAGGCGTGTCACCACCTGCCTCGACGGCGGCCCCACTGACGACCAGTCATGAAAAAGTTCTCGTCGAGCGTATTGTAAACAATCTCGTTGATGATTAAGTTGACGACAACGTCAGCGAGGGAGAGCACATGGCGCAGCCCACGGCGGCACGGTCCGAGGGTGATCCATGTGGGCAACCGCGCGGCGACCGGGTCGTGCGGGAGCCTCGCCCCTCGCGTCCGCCGCAGTGCGACGGGTGCGCCGGCGGTGGTGACCGCGGCTACGGCCGGCGTACTCGCCGGCACGGTCGCCCATGCTCCTGCGCCCCCGTCGGGGGCCCGGGCGCTGGTCTTCCGCGGCACCCAGCCGGTGAATTCGGCGTCGGACGCCGGTCCGCGGGCCGGGCAGCCCGCAGCACGTCTCCACGTCGGCCCTGCGTGCACCGCCCTGCTGATCACGACCGGCGGCGTGCTGCGCCCCGTCAACGGCAGACCTGCACCGTGATTCCCGAGAAGGAAGACCAATGATCATCGACTGCCACGGCCACTACACCACCGCGCCCCCCGCGCTGGAGAGGTGGCGCGAGCGGCAGATCACCGGACTCGCCGATCCGTCCGCGGCCCCTGATCCGGCGGATCTGCGGATCAGCGACGAGGACCTGCGCGAGAGCATCGAGTCGAACCAGCTGCGCGTGATGGACGAGCGCGGCATCGACCTCACGATCTTCTCGCCCCGGGCCTCTTTCATGGCCCACCACGTCGGGGACTTCGAGACCTCCTCGCAGTGGGCGGCCATCTGCAACGATCTGTGCTACCGCGTGAGCACGCTCTACCCCGAACGCTTCGTCCCCGCCGCGATGCTCCCCCAGTCACCCGGTGTCGACCCCGCGACCTGCGTGCCGGAACTCAAGAGGTGCGTCGAGGAGCTGGGGGCCGTCGCCATCAACCTCAGCCCCGACCCCTCGGGAGGCCACTGGACGGCCCCGCCGCTGACGGACCGCTCGTGGTACCCGCTCTACGAGGCGATGGTGGAGTACGACATCCCGGCGATGGTGCACGTCAGCACCAGTGTCAACCCGGCGTTCCACACCACCGGGGCCCACTACCTCAACGCGGACACCACGGTGTTCATGCAACTGGTCCAGGGGGACCTGTTCGCCGACTTCCCCACCCTGCGCCTCATCATCCCGCACGGCGGTGGCGCCGTCCCCTACCACTGGGGACGCTTCAGCGGCCTGGCTGCCGCGCTCGGGAAGCCACCGCTCGAGGAGCACCTGCTGGGCAACGTCTTCTTCGACACCTGTGTGTACCACCAGTCGGGGATCGATCTCCTGCTCGATGTCGTACCGACCCGCAACACCCTCTTCGCGTCGGAGATGATCGGCGCCGTCCGGACCGTCGATCCGGCCACGGGCCATCACTTCGACGACACCCGGCGCTACATCGAGGCCGCCGGACTGCCGGACACCGATCTGGCCGCCGTTCAGGAGCACAACGCACGCTCGGTCTATCCACGTCTTGACGCACTGCTGTCGCAGCAGGGTCGCTGACCGCACAGGGAGCCGCAGATCATGTACGAACTCGGAGTCGTCCACCGCAGCATCTCTCGCCCTGCGCGCGAGAGCGTCCAAGCACTTGCCCCGTTCGGGGTCAGCACCGTCCACGAGGCGATGGGACGCACCGGACTGATGCGCCCCTATATACGCCCCGTGTACCGCGGTGCGCGGCTGGCCGGCACGGCTGTGACCGTGCTTCTGCAGCCCGGCGACAACTGGATGCTGCACGTGGCGGTGGAGCAGGTACAGCCCGGCGACGTCCTGGTCGCGGCGTGCACCACCGAGTGCGAGGACGGATTCTTCGGTGAGCTGCTGGCGACGTCCGCACGTGCCCGCGGCGCGGCCGGACTGATCATCGACGGCGGCTGCCGCGACATCGACGCCCTGGAGGCGATGGACTTCCCGGTCTTCAGCCGGGCGATCAACTCCAAGGGGACCGTCAAGGCCACCCTGGGGTCCGTCAACATCCCCGTCGTCTGCGCCAATACGCTGGTCCGGCCCGGCGACGTGGTCGTGGCGGACACCGACGGCGTGGTGGTCGTCCCCCAGCAGCGCCTCGACGAGGTGGCCGAGGCGTCCCGCAAGCGGGAGGACGGCGAGGCGGGCAAGCGGGTCCGCTTCGCGGCGGGCGAGCTCGGTCTCGACATGTACGGAATGCGGGAACCGCTCGCGGCCGCGGGCCTGAAGTACGTCGACTGACCACTCCCCCTGACGCTCCCCCGGCCGGCCCGGGCAGTACGCCGGCCGCACAGGCCGTGTCCGAGCCGCATCGCCGGCGGCGAGCCTGCCGCAACTGATCCGTTATATCCCTCCCCCAGGACATGACGCCCATTTTGATAAGCTGTGCCCTATTTTTTCCGTAGGAGAGCAATGCTCATCACCGACACGCACACCCACGTCATCTCGCCCGACACGGCGCGTTACCCGATCGATCCCATCGGCGGGCGCCAGTCCGAGTGGTCGAAGGCCCATCCTGTCGACACCGAGAGTCTCCTCCGCGCACTGGACGAGGCCGGCATCGCCAGGGCCGTGGTGGTGCAGGCGTCCACCGTGTACGGCCACGACAACCGGCTCGTCGTCGATGCGGTGCGCGCACATCCGGACCGCTTCGTCGGCGTCTACTCGATCGACGCGATGGCCGCCGACGCGGTGGCCCGGATCCGGTACTGGCAGGACGAGGGCCTGGCCGGCTTCCGGCTGTTCACCACCGGCACCACGATGCCAGGACAGGCCGACTGGCTGGGACATGAGGATTCGTATCCGGCATGGGCGCACGCCGAGGAGCACGGCATCCCGGTGTGCCTGCAGATGACGATGCAGGGGCTGCCGGCGCTGCGCGGACTGCTGGAACGTTTCCCCAACGTCCGCGTCCTGCTGGACCACTGTGCGCGCCCCGATCTGTCCGACGGTGCGCCGTACCACCGGGCGCAGGCGCTGTTCGACATGGCGGCGTTTCCCGGTGTGCACCTGAAGCTGACCAACCGCACCTTGGACACGGCGGCCAAGGGCGCGTCCACGCCGGCGGTGTTCCTGGAACAGCTGGTTTCCGTGTACGGCGCCGGGCGCATCGCCTGGGGTTCGAACTTCCCCGCCGCCGAGGGGACTTTGCGGGAACTGCTGACAACGGCGAGCGAGGCGTTGTCGCCGCTGCCGGAGGCGGACCGGGAACTGATCCTGGGCGGCACCGCCGAGAAGTTCTACCCGTCCGCGACGACGAAGGACGCCCACCATGGCTGAACCGACCGTGCTCCGCACCGTGCTCGCCGATTACCCGCACACGGCCCCGTTGAAGCACGGCGAGTTCACCAGCCCCTCCGTACGGCTGGATTTCCAGGAATACGCGCCGGTGCACAAGGCCTTCGCGCCGATGGTGCGTGACGAGGCCTTCGACTTCTGCGAGTTGGCGATCGTCACCGCACTGCAGGCCGTGGCCTTCGGGCGCCCGGTGGTTCTCCTGCCGGCCGTGGTGGCCTCGCGTTTCCAGCGTGGCTGCCTGATCGCGCACGCGGCACGCCCGGTGCGGCCGGAGGATCTGGCCGGCAAGCGGGTCGGCGTTCGCGCCTACACCCAGACCACCGGCATGTGGGTACGCGCACACCTCGCCGCGGATCACGGCCTGACGCCGGACCGGGTGCGCTGGATCACCAGGGACGGCGCGCACGTCGAGCAGTACACGGACCCGGAGCACGTCGAGCACGGCATCGGCGACCGGAGCCTGCCCGATCTGCTGCGCGAGGGCGCGATCGACGCCGCCGTCCTCGGCAACGACCTGCCGGAAGGCGACGAGTTCGTCCGCGTCGTCCCCGACGCCGCCGCTCGCGACCTGGCCTGGTGGCAGCGCAACGGCTTCATGCCGATCAACCACATGGTGGCCGCCGGCCAGTCGGTGTGCCGCCGCGACCCCGGCGCGGTCCGGGAGGCCTACGCCCTGCTGCGACGGTCGGCCGAGACGGCGACACGACCGGAGGGTGAGCCGAACCCCGTCGTGTTCGGCTTCGAGCGGCTGCGGCGACCCGTCGAGATCGTCATCGAGGCGTGCCTCGACCAGGACCTGCTTCCCCGCAAGCTCAGCGTGGACGAGGTGTTCGGCCCGGCCGGCGATGTTCTGGGCGATCTGGGCGACTGAGTTGCGGGCCCTCCACAGGATTCGGCACATGCTCCCGTAAACCGGCGATTCAACGGAGAACCCGGAAACAATGACGCAGACCACATCAACCATCACCCCCGATCAGGCCGGAAAGCCGTCCAAGCCCTTCTACAAGGACCTCACATTCCAGGTCTTCGTCGGCATGGTCGTGGGAGTGACCGTAGGGGCGCTCGCACCCGACATCGGCAACCACCTCAACTTCCTCAGCGACATATTCATCCATCTGATCCAGATGGTGGTCGCGCTGATCATCTTCTGTACCGTCACGCACGGCATCGCCAGCGTGCGCGACCTCGGCAAGGTCGGCCGCATAGCGATCAAGTCGATCGTGTACTTCGAGGTGATCACCACCTTCGCCCTGGTCATCGGCCTGGTCGTGGTGAACGTCCTCAAGCCGGGCGCCGGCATGCACGTCGACCTGGCGTCGCTGCACGGCGGAGGCGACACCGCTGCCCCGGCCAAGAACATAGGCTTCGACGACTTCCTGGTCAGCCTGGTGCCGACCTCGGCGGTGCAGGCCTTCGCCGAAGGCGAGATCCTGCAGGTACTCGTGTTCTCGGTGCTGTTCGCCTGCGGGCTGGCGTCACTCGGGGACCGGGCGAAGCCGGTGCTGGACATCGTCGACAGCGTCCAGCGGGCGCTGTTCTGGGTCATCGGCGTGGTGATGAAGACCGCGCCGGTCGCCGCGATGGGCGCGATCTCGTTCACGGTGGCCAAGTACGGGCTGGGCACCCTGCTTTCGCTGGGCAAGCTCATCGGCGTGTTCTATCTGATATGCCTGCTCTTCTTCGTGCTGGTGCTGTGGCCGGTGGCCAGATACGCGGGCGTCAGCCTGCTGAAGGTGCTGCGGTACTTCCGCGCGGAACTGGTCCTCGTGCTCGGCACCAGTTCCTCGGAGAGCGTCTTCCCCCAGCTCACCCAGAAACTGGAGAAGCTGGGCGTCGACGAACCCGTGGTCGGCCTGGTGCTGCCCAGTGCCTACAGTTTCAACCACGACGGGACATGCCTGTACTTCGCTGCTGTCAGCGTGTTCCTGGCCCAGGCCACCGGCACCGACCTGGGCTGGCAGGAGCAGCTCGGACTGCTGCTGGTCCTGCTGTTCACCTCGAAGGGTGGCGCCGGGGTGTCCGGCTCCGCCATCGCGGTCCTGGCGCTGACGCTCAGCGCCACGCATACGATCCCGGTGAGCAGCATCGCTCTGGTGCTCGGCGTCCACCGTATGCTCTCGGCCGCGTTCGTGTTCACCAACATCGCCGGCAACTGCATCGCGACGCTGGTCGTGGGCAAGTGGGAGAAGGCCGTCGACCGCGAACGCCTGCGGACGGAACTGGACACCGGCTACGTGGCCGTCGCCTGAACGAACTGCGGGCCCCGCGCCCGCCCGACGCCCCGAGTCCGCGACCGCGGTCCGACCACGGTCGGGCCGCGGTCGGCGGATGCCACGACGCAGAAATGTGAGGGCCGCCACCCGGACCGGTCCGGGTGGCGGCCCAAGGCCGTGCCGCGTGGGGTGCCGTCACAGCAGGCCGAAGAGCCCGCCGAGACCACCGATGCCGCCGAGGCCACCGAGACCGCCCAGGCCGCCGAGGCTGCCGAGGCCGCCGATGCCGTCGTAGAGGAAGCCGCCGTAGCCGCCGTAGCCGCCGCCCCAGCGGTCGTAGCCGCCGCAGCCGCCGCCCCACCAACCACCGCAGTCACCGCCGCCATGAGTGGCGACCTGGACCGGGGCGGCCGTCGCGGCGGACGAGGCCGCCGAGGCCGTACCCGCCGTGCCGATCGCGGCGCCACCGACCAGCAGGACACCGGCCGCGGACATCGCGAACAGCCGCCTGACGCGTTGTGCTCTCATGGGAGTACCTTCCTTCCACCCACCACTCGGGTGGGTTTCCGAGGCATGAGGCGGGTGGCCACGGCCGCAGCGCAAACCCTCTTCACGAGGCTAAGCGCACACCGATCGCGCAGCATCTTGAGCCGAAAGAGTGAAGGAGCGGCGGACCGGGTCGCGGCCGAACTCCGGACGCGTGCGTTCCGTACTCCTGTGCAACCTTCCGGCGCTTCGGGCGTCTCCTAGAGACGGAAGATGATCCTCTGCCGACGGCCGGGAGTGAGGTAACGGGGATGACCGAACACGAAGACGTGGAGCGCGAGTTCGATCACCGATGGGTGAGCGCCGCCGAGCACAAGGAGCCCTCCGCCCGGGCCCGGATGCTGGCCGCCCGCTGGAAGGACAACCCTCCGGCCCCGGTCCCCTTCCGCGCCGACCCGGGCCCGGCCGCCCCTCGCCGCTCCTCGTGGATATCGACGGCCGTGGTCCTCGGCTGCGTCGCCGCCCTGATCCTCCTGATCGGCTACGCCCGGACGCGCGCCGTCTTCTGAGCGCGCCGGGCGCTCCGGGCGTTCGGCGGTAGAGGGGGAGCACGTGGCGAGAGGGGGCCTGGGCATGCGTCACGGGATCGACGACATCGAGGGTGGCGAGGCCGCGGTGGTTCGGCTGGCGAAGGGCGTACCGCCGCGGGACGCCCTCGTCGTCGGCGACCCCCGCGCCTGGCTGGCGCTGGACGCCGGCGCACGGATGGTCCACCGGTGCCGGCCGGGTCATCCGCCAGGCCCGTGCTGGGAACACACCGTGCCCCTGCCCGCCGATCCCGCGTCGCTCGACGAGCCGCGGCTCGCCCTGGCTCTGTGTCACCACGACGGCCGGATGCGTGAGCGGGCCCTGCTCCGGGCGGCGGCGCATCCCGGGCTGCTGCCGCTGGTGGTGATACGGGCGGCGGACTGGGCGGAACCGGTGCGTGCGCGGGCCCGCGAGCTGCTGCGTGCCCTGCTCGACGCGGACACCGCGAGCGCGCTGACCCCGCTGATCCTGCTCGTCGGCCGGCGCGAGCGCGGAGCCGCCGCCGTCGAGCTGCTCGAAGAGGTTCTGCGCACGGTGCCACGCGGGCGCCTGGCCCCCCTCCTCGGCCATGCCGACCGCACCGTGCGGCGCTTCTCCCACCGTCTGGCGATCGAGGCGGGCCTCCTGTCCGCCGTGGAACTGGCCCGCACGGCCGCCCGTGACGACGACGCCGTCGTCCAGACCCTGTGCGGGGAGGCCGCCCTGTCCGCCGTGGCGGCGGACAGGCGCGGTCCGGACGACGAGGTCCTCGTGGCGCTGCTCGGAGCCCGCTCGCCCCGAGTGCGCGCCATCGGTGTCACGGCGCTGCGGCGCGCCGGACGCCCGGCCTGCGCGGAGGGCTTCCTGGCCGACCGGTCGGGCCTGGTGCGGGCCTGCGCCCGGTACGTCGTACGGCAGCACGGCACCGATCCGCTGCCCTGGTACCGGCGCCGGTGCGCCGAGGCCGACGACCCCGCGCTGCCGCCCGGGGCGGCGATCGGTCTGGCGGAGTGCGGCGAGCGTGCCGACGCCGCCCTGCTGTGGCCGCTGACCGCCCATCCCTCCCCCGGGGTACGGGCGCGCGCGGTGGCCGGGCTGCGCGCGCTGGACGTGACGGACGCAGCGCGGCTGCTTCCGTTGCTGGACGACACGGCGCCCGGCGTGGTGCGGGAGGCGACCGAGGCCCTGCTGCCCTCCGCACGGTCCCTGGACGAGGAGCGGCTGGCCGCCGGGCTGGCGGCCGACCGGCCACGGCATGTGCGGGTCGCCTCGTTCCGGCTGCTCGACGCGTGCGGTGGACTCGTACGGCTGCGGGCGGCGGTGGCGCTGCTGGAGGATCCGGACGAGCGGCTGCGGTCGTGGGCCGGGCAGTCGGTGCAGGGCTGGCGTCCGACGCACGAGGTGCCGCGCGGGGCGGCAGAGGTGGGCGAGCTGCTGGAGCGGTCCCGCCGCCTCTTCGGCGAGCACGTGCTGAAGCGGCGCGCATGGGAGGCCGGGCTCGACCGCTGACGCCGCGCTCGCACCGCCCGGGCACCGGTCGGCCCACCGGGTCCTTTGCCACTGCTGGAGGCGTTCGGGATCCGTTCATGGCGGTGCTCAGGTGCACACTGGATGACGGGACGAGTGCCTGACTGCGGGGTGATGCAAGATGCAGAGCCGCTTCCGGAGCGACCGACGGCTGACCGTGCGCATGGGGGTCACGCTGTTCCTGCTCGGACTTCTGTACGTGGCGTTCGTGGCCGCACTGATCGTGCTGCTGAAGTCCTGGGTACTGGTCGTGGTGATCGCGGCGGTCGCGCTCGGCGCCCAGTACTGGTTCTCCGACCGGATCGCGCTGTTCGCGATGCACGGCCGAGTGGTGGAGCGGGAGGAGTATCCCGAGCTGCACGCGGTCGTGGACCGGTTGTGCGCCATCGCCGACATGCCCAAGCCGGTGGTCGCCGTGTCCAACATGGACATGCCGAACGCGTTCGCCACGGGCCGCAACCCGGACAACGCGGTGGTGTGCGTGACGACCGGGCTGCTGCGCCGGCTGGAGCCCGCCGAGCTGGAGGGCGTGCTGGCGCACGAGCTGTCGCACGTGGCGCACAAGGACGTCGCCGTGATCACCGTCGCGTCCTTCCTCGGCGTGGTGGCGGGACTGGTCGTGCGGTTCGCGTTCTATTCGGAGCTCTTCGGACGGGGCCGCAAGGACCAGAACACCCTGGCCGTGTTCGCCATGGTCATGGGCGTCTCCGCGGCCGTGTACGCGATCAGCTTCCTGCTGATCAGGGCGTTGTCCCGGTACCGGGAGCTGGCCGCGGACCGGGCGGCGGCCCTGCTGACCGGGCGGCCCTCCACGCTGGCCTCCGCGCTCACCAAGGTCACGGGTGACATCGCCCGGATCCCGTCGGAGGACCTGCGCACCGCCCAGGCCTTCAACGCCTTCTACTTCACCCCGGCGCTGGGCTCCGACCCCGGCATCTCCCGGTTCTTCTCCACCCACCCGAGCCTGGAGCAGCGGCTGGAGCAGCTGGGCCGGATCTCCGCCGAGCTGGGCGAGGCCGCGACGCCGGGGAGGGCGGGCTGAGCATGGGGCTGCTGGACATCCTCCTCGGGCGTACCAAGCCGGCTCCGCCGAACCTGGACCAGCTGTTCGGGCTGCCGTCGGCGGCGGTGACGCTGGAGGCCGCGGCAGGCCTGAGGCCGACCGGGCAGGGCGCGGTGTGCTTCGCCACGGTGGAGGGCGCCGCGTTCGAGCAGACCCACCGCGAGGTGCAGGCGCTGCTCGACGCGGACACCGACCGCACGGGCCCGCCGGTGGAGCTGTCCAAGGACGCCTACGGCTACTCCTGGCTGGTCTCCCGCCGCGCCCCGGACCAGCTGCCGGAGCTCGTCAACGACCTGCACGCGGTGAACAGCGCGATGGAGGTCAACGGCTTCGGCCCCCAGCTGCTGTGCTCCCTGGTCGGCTTCGCCGACAGCGAGGCGGCCGACGGTGAGGCGGCCGGCGGCTCCGGTCGCCGACTGGCGCTGGTGTACCTCTACAAACGGGGCACCTTCTACCCCTTCGCCCCGCTGCCGGACCGCCCGCACCAGCGGGACAACGCCCTGGAACTGCAGCTGAAGGCCACCCTGGCGAACGACCTGCGCATCGAAGAGGACCTGAGCCGCTGGTTCCCGGTGTGGGGCGCCCCGGGCCTGTGACCTTCCCCCGGGGCCACTGTCAGTGGTGTCGGGGAGGATGCTGCCCGTATCTGTGGGACCACGGGCGGAGGGCGCATGGGACAGCCGATTCGGTACGTCGACGTCGCCGAGCGGCGGGCCAGGCTCGCCCTGCGGCACCGGCTGGCGGCCGGGGCGCGGGCGGCCGGTCCGGAGGAGGTCGCGACGTCTTTGGTGGCACTGCACGGCACGGACCCGGCCACGGTGTATCTGGGGGTGGCCGCGCGCCTGGCCGATCCGGTGACGGCGGTGCCGCGGACGGAGCGGGCGCTGTACGAGGACCGCACGCTGGTGCGGATGCACGGCATGCGGCACACGGTCTTCGTGTTCCCGGCGGAGCTGACCGCCGTGGTGCACGCCTCCACCGGGGTCGCCGTCGCCGCCCGCGCCCGCGCGCAGCTGGTCAAGGACATGGCGGCGGTGGGCGCGCCGGACGCGGTCTGGCTGAAGGAGGTCGAGGAGTCGACGCTGGCGGCGCTGGCCCGGCGCGGTCAGGCCACGGCGGCCGAGCTCGCCGAGGACGAGCCCCGGTTGCGGGAGCAGTTCGCGTACGCGCCGGGCAAGAGCTACGAGGGCGTGCACACGGTGTCGTCCCGGCTGCTGCGCCTGCTGGGTGTCGAGGGCAAGGTCGTACGCGGCCGGCCGCTCGGCTCCTGGACGTCCACCCAGTTCCGGTGGGCCCTCGCGCCCGAGCACCCCGAGCTGGACGTCGCGGACGCCCAGAGGGATCTGCTGCACCGCTGGCTCGCGGTGTGCGGACCGGCGACCGAGGCCGACCTGAAGTGGTGGACGGGCTGGCGGGTGACGGAGGTGCGGCGCGCGCTGGCGGCGATGGGCGCGCAGGAGGTGTCCCTCGACGAGGGCACGGGACACGTGGTCGCGGGTGACACGGAGCCGGTGGCGGCCCCGCGGGAACCGTGGGCGGCCCTGCTGCCCGCTCTCGACCCGACGGCGATGGGCTGGCAGCAGCGCGACTGGTATCTCGCACCGGAGCTGCGGCCCGCGCTCTTCGACCGCAGCGGCAACGTCGGCCCCACGGTGTGGTGGAACGGCCGGGTGGTCGGCGGCTGGGCCCAGCGCCCCGACGGTGAGATCGCCTGGCGCCTGCTGGACCCTGGGAACGCCGGGCGGGAGGCGGAGACGGCCGTCGCGGAGCAGGTCCGCCTCCTCCAGGAGGTGCTCGGCCGGACCAGGGTGACGCCGCGCTTCCGCACACCGCTGGAGAAGGAACTGGCGGCGTAGGCGGGTTCGCCGGCCGGTCCGGGTGGGTGCCCGGACCGGCCGGCGGCGGCTCAGCGCGAGTAGCGCATGAGGGCCCGCACCATACGGCAGGTGGTGTCCGACGGCGGGTGCACGCCGATGAGTTCGGCGGTGCTCCGTATCGTCTCGTCGCGCGCCTGGGCCGGCGGATAGACGCCGGAGTCGAGCAGCGCGATGGCGAGCCGCAGGGCCTTCAGACGGCGGTTGTGCGTGACGTACCACTCCCGCGGGCGCCCGGCCGGCAACGGCCGCTTCTCCACGGGGGCGTACGGCAGGTCGAGCAGGACGGGACGCTTCGCGGTGGACTGGGTCGGCAACGGCTTCGGCTTCAGTGCGGCAGCGGGCACAGGCATCCTCCTGTCGCGTGGGGGTGTCCACCGGGACCACGGCGACTCCGGCGACACCCTCGAACACTGCTTCTATTCTACTGCCGACCACTGACAAAACCCCCTGGCCACAAGGCTGTCGAGGCTGATGTGACGCAGGCGGAAGACGGGTTTTCGCGTACCGTGGCCCCATGGAGATCTGGATCAACCCGGCCTGTTCGAAGTGCCGCAGCGCGCTCAGCCTGCTCGACGCCGAGGGCGCCGACTACACCGTCCGCCGCTATCTGGAGGAGGTGCCCGCCGAGGACGAGATCCGGGCGGTGCTCGACCGGCTCGGGCTGGAGCCGTGGGACATCACCCGCACCCAGGAGGCCGACGCCAAGGAGCTCGGCCTGAAGGAGTGGCCTCGGGACGCCGGTGCGCGCGACCGCTGGATCGCAGCCCTGGCCACGCACCCGAAGCTGATCCAGCGTCCCATCATCACGGCCGACGACGGCACGGCGGTGGTGGCGCGCACGGAGGACGCGGTGCGCGACGCGCTCGCACGGAAGGGCTGAGCCTCCGTCACCTCCTCCGACCTCCCGTCATCTGCCTTGTGACGCACGTTACTTCGACCGACCCCCGCAACCGCTGAGTGACCTCGTTCGGCATCCCGTACATAGCGGCGTACGCTCCCCTACCTCTTCAGGAGGCGCGCATGTCGCGCAGGAGAACTCTCGGTACGAAGAAGAAGGTCGCGCTGCTGGTCGGCGCAGCGGCGGTGGCGGGAGGCGGGGCCTTCGCACTGGCGGCCACGTCCAACGCCGCGCAGCCGCAGAGCCCGCGCACGCTGTCCGCCGGGGACTCGACCGTCTGCCAGGGACTCGCCACCGCCCTCGGCAACAACCAGAGGTTCATCGACGGGCAGCGGGCCGACCCGGACGCCCAGTCCGAGGCCCGGATCGCCAACCGCCAGGCGGTCGTCGAGGAGATCAAGCGCAAGCAGGCCGCGTCCGGCTGCACGGTTGGGGAGTCGGCTCAGGACTCCCGGACCGGCGCGCAGGGCGGAGACCAGCAGGCCGGCATGGGCCAGGAGGCCGGGGGCGGCGGCCAGGCCGCGCAGCCCTCGCAGACCGGTGCGGCGGGAAACCCCGGCGCCGGGGCCGCTGCCACCGGGCAGCAGGTCTGCCAGGGCTCCACCGTCACGCTCTCGGGCGAGGGCGGTGCCCCGGCGGCGTCCAGCAACCAGTTCCCCGCGGGTACCACGCTGAAGGTCACCAACCTGGACAACAACAAGTCCACGACGGTGAAGGTCACGTCGGTGTCCGGTAGTTGTGCCCTGCTCAACAACGCCGCCTTCGAACAGGTCCGCGAGCCCGGCAAGTTCCTCATCCGGCACGCACGGATCGAGAAGGTGGGATGACCGGTGACCGGGTCACCCGGGTGAGGGGTGGGCGGGTGACGCTCAGCCCGCCGCCAGGAAACCGCTGAGCCGGCGGCCCAGCCCGGCCGGCGCGGCCTGCGGCAGCGCGTGGTGCGAGACGTCAGGCAGTACGTCGCTCTCCACGCGCGGCAGCGTCGCCCCCGCCCTGGCCGCCACCCGCCGGCTGTCGTGGGTCCTGCTGTTCCCCGCCAGGAGCAGCAGGACCGGCACCTCGAGGGCGCGCATCGCGCTCGGTTCCGGGCGCGGGCCGGTCACCGGTCTGGTGGCGGGGAAGCCCGCGGCCGCCTCCTGGAGCCGGAGCCAGTCCGGGTCCAGGGGCGCCGCACCGGTCTCCCACTCCAGGAAGGCGCGGACGCGGCGCGGCGAGGGCCGCAGCAGGACGGGCAGCGCGTGCAGCAGGTACGCCGCCTCGAATCCGGCGAAGCACCGCGTCGGATCGAGGAGGAACAGGCGGCGGACCCGGCCGGGGGCGTGCAGCGCGTAGTGCAGGGCGATCCAGCCGCCGTAGGAGTGCCCGCCGAGATCCACCCGGCGGGCTCCGAGGTGATCGAGGAGCGCGTCGAGCCAGACCGCCAGGTCGGCGACCGTACGGGGGTGGCGGTCGCCGGCCGGGGCGCTCATCCCGGGGGCGCCGATCAGGTCGACGGCGTGCACCCGGCGGGTGCGGGCCAGGTCGGCGGCCTGGGCGTACCAGGACAGGGAGGTCGCCCCGCCGCCGCCCGGCAGCAGGAGCAGCGGGGGCGCTTCGCGCGGGCCGCAGGAGTTGACGCGCGTGTCGCCGAAGGGTGTGGCGACCGTCAGCGCCTCGCGGTCCGCCGGCCATGTGGCCAGCACCTTGTCGTACGCGGCGCGGAAGGCGTCGCTGTCGTGTACGGCCACGGGACAACCCCCTATTATCTCGTCGAGCGAGATGTTCGCTGAACGAGACGATAGCGCGGGAGGTCCTCTCGTGGCACCGGAAGCCGAGCCGGAATCCAAACCGCGGTCCGAGCCGCGATCCGAGCCGCGGTCCGAGCCGGAGTCAGAGCCGCAGTCCGAGCCTGCGGCGCGGCCGGGCACCCGGCAGGAGATGGAGATCGTCCATCTCCTGCGCGCCGCCACCGTCGAACTCGGCCTGCACAGCGCCCGCTTCGCGAGCCGCAACGGCATGCACGCGACGGACGTCCGGGCCCTGATCGCGCTCATGGACGCGCGGCGGGCGGGCGAGGAGACGACCGCCGGGCGGCTGGGGGCCGCGCTGGGACTCAATTCGGCCGGCACGACGGCACTGCTCGACCGCCTGGAGCGGGCCGGCCACGTCCGCCGGGTCCGCGGCGCGGCAGACCGGCGCAAAGTCGTCGTCGAGGTCGAGGAAAGCGCCGTGGAACTCGGCCAGACCTTCTTCGGACCGCTGATCGAGCGCTCGGTGGAGTTGCTGCGCGGCTACGACGACCATGAGCTCGCCGCGATCCGGGACTTCCTCGGCGGGGTGGGGCAGGCCGCGGCCGAGCGGTCCCCCGCTGGCTCCCCCGGCCGGTCCTCCGCCCCGCCGGACCGGCGCCGGCCACGTGGTACGTGGCACGTCCGCCCCAGGTAACACGGGGTTCACACTCGGGCAACGGCCGGGAAATCGCGCGTTGACAGGCTGCGGGCATCAACGGCGGCGCTCCGGTGCCGCAGCGCCGCAGCACCCGCAAGTGCGCCCGAGTGACACCCCCGAAGGATGGGCCCGTGAGCTTCAAGGCTGAGTACATCTGGATCGACGGCACCGCGCCGACGGCCAAGCTGCGTTCCAAGACCAAGATCCTCAGCGACGAGGCCAAGGGCGGCGAGCTGCCGCTGTGGGGCTTCGACGGGTCCTCCACCAACCAGGCCGAGGGGCACTCCTCGGACCTGGTGCTCAAGCCGGTCTTCTCCTGCCCCGACCCGATCCGCGGCGGCGACGACATCCTCGTGCTGTGCGAGGTCCTGAACATCGACCTCACCCCGCACCACTCCAACACGCGGGCCGCGCTCACCGAGGTCGCCGAGCGGTTCGCCGCCCAGGAGCCGATCTTCGGCATCGAGCAGGAGTACACCTTCTTCAACGGCTCCCGCCCGCTGGGCTTCCCCGAGGGGGGCTTCCCGGCCCCGCAGGGCGGCTACTACTGCGGCGTCGGCGCCGACGAGATCTTCGGCCGCGGGATCGTCGAGAAGCACCTGGACAACTGCCTGAAGGCGGGCCTGGGCATCTCCGGCATCAACGCCGAGGTCATGCCGGGCCAGTGGGAGTTCCAGGTCGGCCCGCTCGCCCCGCTTCAGGTCGCCGACCAGCTGTGGGTGGCCCGCTGGCTGCTCTACCGCACCGCCGAGGACTTCGGTGTCTCCGCCACCCTCGACCCCAAGCCGGTCAAGGGCGACTGGAACGGCGCCGGCGCGCACACCAACTTCTCCACCAGGGCGATGCGCGAGGGCTACGACGCGATCACCACCGCCTGCGAGTCGCTCGGCGAGGGCTCCAAGCCGCTGGACCACGTCAAGAACTACGGCGCCGGCATCGACGACCGCCTCACCGGCCTGCACGAGACCGCCCCGTGGGACAAGTACTCCTACGGCGTCTCCGACCGCGGCGCCTCCGTCCGCATCCCCTGGCAGGTCGAGAAGGACGGCAAGGGCTACATCGAGGACCGCCGTCCCAACGCCAACGTCGACCCGTACGTCGTGACCCGCCTGCTGGTCGACACCTGCTGCACCGCGCTGGAGAAGGCCGGCCAGGTCTGAGCCACCCCACGGTACGTGTGAGGGGCGCCCACCGCCGAGGTGGGCGCCCCTCGCGTTGTCGGTGGCGGGTGGCACAGTGGGGGCATGGAGATCGGCGGGGGCCTGGCCGTCACGGTCAGGACGGAGGACGACCGTGTCCGTACCCGCCTTACGGCCGGTGAGCTGCGGGAGTTGGTGCTGCGGATCGGGGACGCCGGCGACCGCTTCCTGGTGCTGCAACGCATACCGGACCTGCCGCGTGTGTTCGCTCAGGTGTGGCACGAGGCGGGTGGGGACTGGCGGCTGGAACACCGCCGCGGCGCCGACGCGTTCCTCGGCGCGGAGCTCACCGACCCCGGGCGGGTGGCCCGGCTGCTGACCGGCTGGGCGCGGCAGGAGCCCGGCTGGGACGCGGACGTGGACCGGGAGCCCGTCGGGGCCGGGCCGCGCGAGGAGGTTCCCCCGCTCGGCCCGGACGTCGCCGCGCGGGCCGAGGGCCACGTGCGGGAGATGCTCGTCGACGGCTGTCCGGGAATCGGGCGCCTTGTCGAGGAGACCGTCCACCTGATGGAGGACGCCGTGTCCGCCGCCCAGGTACGGGAGATCGTCGAGCGGCTGTGGCTGGAGCGGGTCACCGAGCAGGCGGACTGGACCGGACCCACCGACCCCGACCGGCTGGAGGAGGCGTTCGCCGCGCTGGACCGGGCCGGCATCGTCGCCCGCGAGAACTTCACCTGCTGCCGCGGCTGTGGCGTGGCGGAGATCGGGGCCGAGGTGACGGACCCGGACTCCGCCCGGCGCTTCGTGTTCTTCCACCACCAGTCCACCCGCGCCGCCGCCGCGGGTCACGGCCTGACCCTGCACTACGGCGGGTTCGACGGCTCGGAGGAGACCACGGCGGCCGTCGGACGCGAGGTCGTCACGGCCCTGGACGCGGCGGGGCTGTCCACGCACTGGGACGGCGATCCGGCCCGCGCCATCACCGTCACGCCGTTGACCTGGCGCAAACGCCTGACCGGTTGAGCGTTGTCGGGCCGGCTCCGCGTCAGAAGGCGTCCAGTCCGTGAGAGACGGGTCCTGTCCGTGCGCGGTGTCTGCTTCAATGGAGCCATGGTCGGCATCCAGAAGCACATCGCGACGGGCCGCCATGACCTCGAGCCCTTCTGGCCCTCCCGTCAGCATCACGACTTCGACCGGGTGTGTCGCCCCGCGCTGACCGCGCGGGCCCTCTGAAGCCGCACACCCCGGCCTCCGGCCAGCGCGAAACGACGTACGTCCCTCGGCGCGCCCGACCACGACCCAACGGCCGCCGCCCCGTCCGACGAACTCCTCGCGCGAAAGAGCTGACCTCTCATGGCGACCACTCGTTCCCGCTCCTCCGCCTCCCGTTCCCTCTCCCCCGCCTCCCCGTTCACCGCCCCCGTCCGGCAGCGGCTGCACGCCGTCGACCCGGACGGCATGGCCGATGTCGCGGACATCCTGCCGCCCGGCAGCACCTGGCTGCCCGCCCCGCAGCACGCCGTGCCCGCCCTGCCCGGCAGGCCGCCGATGGTCGGCTACCTGGTGCTGGTCCCGGCCGACCATCAGCCCCCGTTCCTGCCGGTCGCGGTACCGGGACCGACGGAGGCGGACGCGGACGCCTCACCGGAGGCGGACGCCGAACCGCTGGTGCGGATCGACACCGTGCGGCGCACCGCCGCGGTCGCGGGCCGGCACCTGGACCTCACCTATCTGGAGTTCGAGCTGCTCGCCCACTTGGTCGCCCACCCGCACCGGGTGCACACCCGTGACCAACTGGTCACCACCGTCTGGGGCTACGGCCATGTGGGCGACGGCCGCACCGTCGACGTCCACGTCGCCCGCCTGCGCCGCAAACTGGGCGCCGAGCACCGCAAGACGATCCAGACCGTGCGCCGGGTCGGCTACAAGTACGCCCCTCAGACCGGGTGCTGACGCCCCGTCCGCCGAGGCAGTCCCGTTCTCTCCCGTCGCCGGACCGGGCACGGCCGGCGACGACGCCGAGCTGCGCGCGATCCGCCACAGCCCGAGCGCTGAGCACACCGGTCCCACAAGTCCCGGAAATTTCCCGGATGTTTGAACGCCACCGGAGCGGCTTCCGTAATGGAGGGGGCCGCTCCAGTGGTGTGGGGCCCTGCAACGCCCGCAAGGGAGTACTCCTCGAGACGTCAGAGGGGTTCCGTGACTCCACCCACCGCTGAGGTGGCGGGCTTTCAACCCGAAGGCCGCGGTCCAGCCCGAACCGACCCTTTGTGGGGCAAAGGACAAGTCAGCGGAACACGGGGGAGAGACTCCCCTCTCGGTTGAAGCCGAGGGCGCACACGCTAGGAGACTGATGCGACGCAACACGAGAAAACGCCGTACACCCCTGGCCACCAAGGCCATAGCCGCATCGGCGGCCCTAGCGCTCGGCGGGGGCGGGCTGATCTGGGCGAACTTCTACGCATCCGCGCACGAGTCGCACCATGACGGGTGGGGAGGCCGGACCAAGGCGGCGAGCGCCCAGGTGGCGACGATCTCCTGCCCGGACGTCGGCCAGAAGCTCTACGACGTGCCGTGGCGGGCCCGTGGCGAGGTCGACGGCGAGCTGGCCAACCTCGACCGCCAGATCACCGAGGCCTACCAGCGCCTGGCGACCACGCGGGACGCCCAGGCCAGGGACGCGAGTTTCGTCCAGAACAGCATTCTGGGGCCGCTGAAGGAGCGGCGGAGGGTGATCCTCGACCGGATCGTGCTGGAGATCAAACGGGCGGGCGGCCGCGCCCCCACCGACCTCGACCGTCTCACTTCGTGCACCGGCACCCCCGCCGACAACAACCAGCAGAACGGCGGCGGCCAGCAGGGCGGCGACGGCCAGAACGGTGACGGCGGCCAGCAGAACGGCGACGGCCAGCAGCAGAACGGTGACGGCCAGAACGGCGGACAGAACGGCGACGGCCAGCAGGGCGGCGACGGCCAGCAGAACAACGGCGGTCAGGCCGGCAACGGCCCCTCCGCGGGCGACTTCGTCGACATCACCACGGTCCAGCCCAACGTCCCGGCCAAACCCCGCAGGACCCGCAACGCCTCGACCGGCACCTTCACCACCCGCTGCGGTGTGAACGCCAACAAGAACCGCAACACCGACAACGTGATCGTGGCGCCCGGCGTGACCAACGGCGCGCACCACCTGCACGACTACGTCGGCAACCAGAAGGTCAACGCGTTCTCCAGCAACGACACGTTCCTCCAGGGCGGCACCAGCTGCCAGAACAAGAACGACCTGTCGGCGTACTACTGGCCGGTGGTGCGTGTGCAGGACGGCACGCAGGATTTCGACCAGAACGCCGACGGCGGTGGCAAGGAAGGCAACGTCGGCAAGATCCTGACGCCCCGGTCGGCGCAGATCAAGTACGTCGGTTCCCCGACCAGCAAGGTCGTCGCGATGCCGCAGTTCCTGCGCATCATCACCGGTGACGCCAAGGCCTTCACCAACGGCACCGCGAACGCCAACGCGCACTGGAGCTGCACCGGCTTCGAGAACAAGGTCCAGCTGACGGACAAGTACCCGATCTGCCCGCAGGGCAGCAGCGTGGTCCGGACGTTCGCCTTCCAGAGCTGCTGGGACGGCCAGAACGCCGACAGCGCCAACCACCGCAGCCACGTGGCCTTCGCCGACGCCAACGGCCGCTGCCAGAACGGTTTCAAGGCGATTCCGCAGCTGACGATGCGGCTGGTGTACGACGTGCCGCAGCCGCAGATCGCCGACGGCCAGGTGAAGAACGCCTACGCGGTCGACGGCTTCCCGGAGCAGCTGCACAAGCCGATCACCGACCACGACGACTTCATCAGCGTCACGACCAACAACCTCGCGAACAAGATCGTCAACTGCATCAACTCCGGGCGCAGGTGCTGACACCCGCACACCCTCACCCCCGCAAGGGGAGATGAGGAGGAGGAAGCGAGAAGGCCGGCGGCGGAGGGGGATCCCGCCGCCGGCCTTCTTTCCGTCCCGGGGCCGGCCGCCGTGACCGCCCTCAGCACCCGGACTCGGCCGTCGTGGCCGGCCCCTGCTTCGACGCCTCAGCCGTCGTGCCCGGCGTGCGCATGGTGGTCGGTGCCGATCTCCACGTCACCGCCGAGGGTGCCGCGCAGCGTCCTGACCACGCCGTCGTCGCCGACGGCGACCCACTTGCGGCCGACGAGGTAGTAACCGCCGTAGTCCTTGGCCTCGTTGATCCACTCGCGCTGGCCTCGGTCGGTGGAGAAGGTGGCGAGGACGAATCGGCCGGTGGAGGTGGTGCAGAGGGCCTGTCGGATGGTGTCGGCGTCGGTCTGGATGTCGGGCTCGCACCTCACCTCGGCGGCCAGGCTCTCCAGGCTGCCGGTGGCCACCGGCGGCACCTTCTCGGCGGTCTCGCCACCGGAGCCGCAGCCCGCCAGGGCCACTGCCGCCACGGCGGCCGCCGCCACGAGCATCGGTCGGGTCACCCTCATCTGTTCCTCCGCTTCCGGCGGTCCCTGGCGGCGGCACACAGCCCGAGCATGCCGCTGAGGACCCCGGCGCGGGCCCCGCCCTTCGATACGGCTGTGCCGCGCACCGCGCTCAATCTGCATGACGGCGTGCGCACGCGTGTGCGAAGGTGGGCCGGTGCATCACAACTGGGAAGAGCGCATGGCCGCCGCATGGGCCCGTTTCGACGACTACCCCGAGAGCGAGGCGCCCGCGTTCCGGGCGGTGATCGACGCGCTCGTGGCCGAGCTGCCGGCGGACAGTCCCGTCGGCCCGTTCGAGCAGGCGTGCGCCTGGGACTCCACCGGGCACTCCGACCGGGCCGTGCCGTTGTACCGGGAGGCGCTGGCCCGCGGGCTCGACGGCTACCGGGGCCGCCGGGCGAAGATCCAGCTGGCCAGCTCCCTGCGGAACACCGGGCAGCCGGAGGAGGGCGTCAAGCTGCTCACGCCCGAACTCGACGCTCCGTCGGACGAGTTGGACGACGCGGTGCGGGCCTGTCTGGCCCTGTGCCTGTCCAGCCTCGGCCGCGACCGCGAGGGCCTGTCGCTCGTCCTGGGCGCCCTCGCACCCCACCTGCCGCGTTACCAGCGTTCCATGGCGAACTACGCCCGGCTGCTGGTGAGTCCGGAGGGCTGAGTCACTCGTCCCGCGGTAACCATCCCACGATTCGCTCGTTCTGCTGAACGTGCAGTCACAGGATGTCGCCCCGCGCCCCTCGTCCGCCTCCGCACCGGTCGTCGACGTCGAGCAGGCCGAGGCCGCGCTCGTCGAGCACTACCCGCGGCTCGTCCGGCTCGCCTATCTGGTGCTGCCGCCGGGCCTCGGCCGGAACCGCCGCGTCCTGACCGCGCACTCGCTCGCCCAGCGTGCGCTGCCCCGGGGCCGGGCGTCGGCGTCCGCGATCCCCGCCCAGCCGGCCGGCCGTGACGCCGACCCGGGTTACGCCTTCCTGCGGGTGGCGGTGGTGCGGACGGCACTGGACGCGGACCGGCCGCGCCGGCGCGGCCGGTGGCCCCGGCGCGGCCAACTGCCCCCGCTGCTGCCCCAGGTGTGGGGGCTGAGGCTGTTCCCACGGTCGGGCGGCGCCGGCGAACTGGCGCTGGACCAGACGCTCGCCGCGCTGTCCGGCCCGGCCCGCGCCGCCTACGTGCTGCGCGGGCTGGAGCGGCTGCCGGACACCGCCGTGAGCCAGGTGCTCTCGGCCGCGGGGGTGGCCGACCCGCGCGCCGCGCTGCGCCAGGCCGACCAGGTGCCCGCGCGGTACGCGCTGCTGGACTCCCCCGAGTTCGACCCGTGCTCCCTTCAGGCCCGGCCCACCGACCTGGTGCGGCGCAGGCAGCACACCAAGGCCGCGCTGGCCGCCGCGGCGGCGCTCGCCGTGTGCGGTGCGCTGGTCGCGCTGCCCGGTGGCGGCTGGGGCCCGGACGGCGCCGCCGCGCCCGCCTACGCGCAGAACCCGTCCGCCGAGGCCGCCCTCGACCCGGCCAAGCTGACGAAAGCGGCGCCCACCGCCTGGCGGACCGCCGCGCGCCTGGACTTCTCCGTGTGGCCCGCGCGTGGCGACCTGACCGGTGACACGGCGCTGCTGCGCCGGGCCCTCGCCGTGTGGGCCCGGCCCGGCGGGTCCGTCCATGTCTCGGCCACTCCGGGCACCGCCTCGGGCGGCCCCGCGGGGCCGCCGCAGTTGCTCTACGCCGGCGACATCGACAACGCACACGTGGTGATCTTCTACGACGGACTGCGCATCGCCCGCTATGCCGAGCCGAAGCGGTCGACGACCGGGGCGGCCCTGGACTTCGCACGTGCCGACGGCGCCACCGGCGCGGAGGCGTCCGCCGTGGTCCTGGACCGCCCCGACGGCAACGTCCGCTATCTGACGGCGCCGTGGGTGACGAAGGCGGCTCGCCGGGACCTGACGCGTTCGGCGGCCGGTCCACTGGACCTGGGTCTGACGGACGGCGTCACCGGTCCGCTGGCCGGTCCGGCCCAGCAGTCGGGCACCTGCGCCCGGTGGAACGTGCTCCAGCTGACCGGCGACGGCGGCACGCAGGTCCTGAGCGACCTGGGGGAACTGGTCCCCGCTCATCTCACCGCGGGCCGTCCGGCCGCCCCGGACGAGGCGTCGAGCGCGGCGGGGCTGCGCACCTGGGCGCCGTTCGCCTGCTCGCTGGCCGCGGTGCGCGGGCAGGGCGTGCGGTCGGTCAACGCCTGGCGGTACGCCGAGCAGCCGCTGCCGGACGCGAGCGGTCCGGCGTCGTGGGTGTGCACGCGGGCCGAGACCTGGCGCGGCGCGGATCCCAGGGTGCTGGCCCAGTTCCGTGCGCCGGGCGGGAAGTACGGCGCGGTCGCGGCGAAGGCCGAGGACGTGCCCGCGTGCGGCGCCCGCGACCCGCATGTGCTGGCCGGTGTGCTGTGGAAGTCGGCAGCGGGTTCCTGGTACCTGCTCGCGGCGGGCGACGAGGCCACCGCGTCGATCAGCGCGTCGGGCGGGGTGCGTGCCGCCGGTCAGGGCAACCTGCTCGCCGTACGCGCCGGGCAGGGCGCGCGGGCGGACCTGAAGGGCACGCTGGCCGGCGGCCGCACGCTCGGCGCGCTCCGTTAGCGCCTGCCGTTCCATCTGGTGCTGGGTCCGGTACCCGGCACGCCGAGACTACGCGCCCACCGTCCGCGGGACTCGTTTTCCGTGCGGCTGACGGGAGTTCGGACGAACGGCCACCGACACCGCCACGGACGGCCCGGCACCGGGGGGGCGAACCGGCCCGTTCGCGGCCGGATCCGATCGGTAAGGTGTTCGTATGAGCACCGGGGTTCGCCGCCGCATGGGAGTCGAGGAGCGGCGGCAGCAGTTGATCGGCGTCGCCCTCGAACTGTTCAGTCAGCGCTCGCCGGACGACGTCTCCATCGACGAGATCGCGTCGGCGGCGGGCATATCGCGCCCGCTCGTCTACCACTACTTCCCCGGCAAGGTCAGCCTGTACGAGGCGGCGTTGAGGCGCGCGTCGGAAGATCTGGCGGCCCGGTTCGCGGAACCGCACGAGGGTCCGCTGGGGGCGCGGCTGCTACGCGTGATGCACCGGTTCTTCGACTTCGTGGACGAGCACGGGCCTGGATTCTCGGCGCTGATGCGCGGTGGCCCGGCCGTCCCCGCGGACGGGGTCCGCTCGCGGAACCACGTCTCCACGACCAACGCGCTGATCGACTCCGTGCGGCAGGCCGCCTACGACCAGATCCTCACGCATCTGCGGGTTCCCGAGGCGCCCCCACGGCTGGACCTGGTGGTCCGCTCGTGGATCTCGCTGGTCGAGTCGACCGCGCTGATCTGGCTGGACGGACGGCGCATCCCGCGCGCGGAGCTGGAGCTCCAGCTCGTGCACGACTTCGCCGCGCTGGCCTCGGTCAGCGCCGCCCACGACGAGGAGATGGCCGCCCTGATCGGCCCGGTCCTCAAGGAAGAGCCGGCCGACGGTCCCTTCGGGGACCTGGTCGGCCGGCTCGTCGCACTCGCTTCCTGAGCCCGAGGGACCCTCAGGCGTCGAACTTCCGGTAGGACGCGTCGAGGTCGCGCACCTCGGCCGACGCGTGCAGCGCCAGTCCCTCGACCGGCTTCACATGCGCGCGCAGCGCGTCGAGGACGGCCTCCGTGAGACGGGCCTTGGTCTCGTCGGTGCGCCCGGCCAGCAGGCCGATCGCGACGTGCACGATCGCGTGGCCCTCGGCGTCCGGACCGACGGTGGTGTCCTCGGTCCGGCGGAACTGCGTCTTGCACGCCGAGGGCTTGGCGGCCGCGATCTCGACCGTCCGGGCGTGCAGCTCCCGCGCGAAGGCAGGGCGGTCGAAGGCGTCCGCCAGCTGCTCGGAGTAGTCGACGGTGATCTGCGGCATGAACACACTCCTGTTCCAGGGCAACCTGGGCCTCAGCCTAGTCGGTGAACACCGCCACCGTACGGGCCGGAACGCCGAACGTGCCGGTCGCCGCCGTGTACGACGAGGTCTTCACCACCGGGTCCGCGCCCGCGGCCTGCTCCGGGTGCAGCCGGTAGTGCCGTCCGGCGAGCGTGCCGACGCGCTGCTCCTGCCGCTCGGGCGTCGCGTTGAACACCACGACCAGGTCACCGAGGGTCATGGTGATCACGCCCGGGGTCTCGTCCTTGCCCGACAGGGGGAAGGACAGCCGCGACTGCACCTGCTCCGTCGTGGCCAGCGAGAAGACCGGTTCCGTCGAGCGGATCCGCAGCAGGTCCCGGTAGGCGGCCGAGGTGCCGTCGATCTGGGGGCAGCCCACCTTCACCGAGGTCAGCAGCGGCTTGGCGTACGCCCATTTGTCCTTGTTGTCGGCGGCCATGGGCAGCCCGCGCCCGAAGCCGTTGCCGTCCGCGCAGTTCCAGTGGATCGCGTTGAACCAGTCGCCGCTGTCGAAGGAGTTGCGGTCCAGCGACTTCGAGCGCAGCAGGTCGGTGCCGGCCTGGGAGAGCGCCGGGCCCTGCGAGAGGGTCGCCGTCGCCATGGCCAGGACCTGCATCCGGGCCCGGTCGGCGGCGCTCGTCGAGGCGGGCAGCTTGTAGGTCAGCGCGTCGAACAGCGACTCGTTGTCGTGCGCGTCGACGTAGGCGAGGGCGTCGCCGGGCGCGTCCGCGTAGCCGGCGGGCGAGCCGTTGTAGTCGATCTCCGCGCCGGTGACCTCCTTGCCGTCGGTGCCCGTGAAGTGGTACTTGGCGAGGTTGCCGGTCAGGCCGACCTTGATCAGGTCCTGGTAGTGCAGCAGCCGGGCCTTCTGCTCGTTGCTGGTGCCGTTGGCAGTGGAGGGGTTCGGGTCGGTGTACAGCCCGGACGCGAAGCCCTGGATGCCCGGGTCCGAGTCGAAGGGGCTGCCGCCGCGCACCGCGTCACGGGCCCGGTCGGAGAACGTCGCGACGCCGGTGCCGGCCATGTTCTGCTGCGTGGCCTGCACGAACCGCGCGTCGTTCGCGACCTCACCGAAGTTCCAGCCCTCCCCGTACAGGATGATCTTCTTGCCGTCCACGCCGTCCTTCTGCGGGGTCAGCGCGTCCAGGGCCTTCCTGACCGCCAGGATGTTGGCCTTGGGGTGGTGGCCCATGAGGTCGAAGCGGAACCCGTCGACCTTGTACTCCCTGGCCCAGGTGACGATCGAGTCCACGACGAGCTTGCCCATCATGGCGTTCTCGGGGGCGGTGTTGGAGCAGCAGGTGCTGTTGGCCACCGAACCGTCGGCGAGGAGCCGCTGGTAGTAGCCGGGCACGATCCTGTCGAGGACGGAGGTGTCCGCCTGGCCGCTGGCCGCCGTGTGGTTGTAGACGACGTCCATGACGACCCTCAGCCCGTCCTGGTTGAGCGCCTGCACCATCCTGCGGAACTGCACGGTGCGGGCCGTGCCGTCCGGGTCGGTGGCGTAGGAGCCCTCGGGGACCGTGTAGTGGTACGGGTCGTAGCCCCAGTTGTAGGCGTCCTTCGCGGCGGTCTTCGCCACGCACGCCTGCTGCTGCTCGGAGTCGGCCGGGTAGGAGGCCAGGTCGCAGTCGGGGACCGCCTGGTCGGCCTTCTTCTCCGGGATGGTGGCGATGTCGAAGGCCGGCAGCAGGTGGACGTAGGACGTGCCCGCCTCCGCCAGCTCCCGCAGGTGCTTCGAGCCGTCGCTGTTCTTGTCGGTGAAGGCCAGGTAGGTGCCCTGGTCCTTGGCCGGGACCGTGCTGTCGGCGACCGAGAAGTCGCGGATGTGCAGCTCCTGGATCTGGGCGTCGCGCAGCGGTACGGCCTTCGGCTTGGCCAGGTGCGACCAGCCGCTCGGGGCGAGGGCCCGGTCGTCGAGGTCGGCGACCAGGCTGCGCTCGCTGTTCGCCGCGAGGGCGACCGAGTAGGGGTCGGTGACCTTGTTGGTGACGACCTCGCGGACGCTCGGCGCCCACACCTTCACGACGTACCGGTAGGGCTTGCCCTTCCAGGACGCCGGGCCGGTGACGGACCAGACGCCGGAGGTGTCGTCCCGGTGCATGGCGACGCTGTGGCCGTCGAGCTCCAGGGCCACGCTCTGCGCGGTCGGCGCCCACACGCTCAGGGTGGGCCGGCCGTGGTGGAAGACGGGTCCGAGCCGCGCCTTGGTGGCGCTGCCCGAGTAGAGGTCGTCGAGCACGCCGGCGAGCTGGACGCCCGTCGCCGCGAGCACCGCACCGTTGCCGGCCCGTTGCGAGGCGACGACCTGGCCGCGCAGGGCCTGCCGCACCCGGTCGCGGTCGCGCGGGTCGACGGACCAGGCGGTGTAGTCCTTCAGATGCGGGAACTTCGCCTTCTGCGCGTCCGTGAGCGTGGTCTTCGTAAGGCGCAGCCAGCGCTCGTCGTCGCCGGTCAGGGCCCCGTCCTCGACGGTGATCGAGCCGTCGGCGGAGTACAGCAGCTGGGTGGAGACGGCGCCGTCCGCGCCGTTCCACGCGACGGTGTCCCGGTCGATCCAGACCGCCTTGGACGTGGGCAGGTCCAGGGCGCCGGCGCTGCCCGTGGGCTGCGGCAGCAGCGGCTTGTCCTGCTCGCTCACCAGCCACACCTCGTGACCGTTCGCCGCCGTGAGGTCCAGCGACTGGTCGGTGGGCAGGTCCTTCTCGTCGCCCTTGTGCAGGATGTAGCTGAGGCTGGTGGCACCGTCGGTGAGCGGTACCTCGAAGACCGCGCCATAGGAGTCAGTCTTGACCGGCTGGAGGGGTTTCGACCAGTCGGTGGGGTTCGCGGCGCCGGTCCACACGTGCAGGCCCCAGCCGTCGTAGTTCCCGTCGGCGCGGTGGTAGTGCAGGACGGCCTTGGTGGTGTCCTGCGCGGGGTAGTCGGCGGGCCGGGTGGTCCGCACGGCCTCCTTGCCCTGTTCGACCCAGACCTCGCCCGTCTTCGTGACGTCGATGGACCGGTCGGCGGAGACGTCCTTGTTCCCGTCCTTGTCGATCACCAGGAAGCCCACGTTCGAGGCGCCCGGCTTGAGCCTGACGTAGGCGAAGGCGCCGTAGGCGTCGCGGCCGGTGAAGGGGTGGCCGGCCGGCCAGGTGGTCGCCTCGCCGTCGGCGAGGTCGCCCCAGGCGTACAGGCCCCAGTCGGCGTAGTCGCCGTCCGCGCGCTTGTAGTGGACGATCGCGTAGTCGCGGGAGGAGGCGGTGGGGACCTCGGGGGCCGGCGGGGTGCCGGTGGTGGAGGCCGCGGTGGTGCTCGCCGTGCGGCCGGCCGAGTCGAGGACGACCGCCTTGTAGCGCAGGGCGGTGCCGGGCGGCACGGTCCTGTCGAGGGTCTGGGTGACCTTGTAGGGGGCGTGGTCGGCGGAGCCGAGGATCTTCCAGGGCCCGTCGCCCACCTGGGCGGCGAAGACCACCCGGTTCAGCTGCCCGCCGGTGACGTCGGCGCTCAGGTCGACGGTGCCGGTGGCGCCGGCGGCAGGGGCCGTGAGGGTGATCCCCGGCTTGGTGGCGGGGGCCCGGAGCCGGCCGGCCGCCTCGAGGACGACGGCGGACCGGGCCGGGACGGTGACGGTGACCTCGCGGTCGGCGTCGGAGGTCACCGTGGCCTCGGTGCCGTGGATCCCCCGGTAGGCCATGTCGGCGGAGCCGGTCGCGAAGGTGGCGCTCCGGGCCTCGTCGGCGTTGTTGAGGGCGACGACGTACTCGGCGCCGCTCTTCGCGTCCGTGCGGGTGAAGGCGTAGACGCCGGCGCCGTCGGCCGCGTAGCGCTCGGTCTGGACACCGTCCGTCAGGGCCGGGTTGTCCCTGCGCAGCTTCGCCAGCGCGGCGATCTGCCGGTACAGCGGCGCCTTCGTGTCGTAGGAGTCGCTCGCGTGGGTGCGGTGGGTGCCGATCTCGTCGTCGTCGAGGTAGTCGGCGACCTTGGAGGCGAACATGGTCTGGCGGGCGTCCTTGTCGCCGCCGGAGCCGGTGAAGCCCTGCTCGTCGCCGTAGTAGACGACGGGGTTGCCCCGGCTGAGGAACATCAGCTCGTTGGCGAGCTCGTCCTTCTTCAGGATCTCGGCGTCGCTCGCCTTCGGGTCGTCCTGTTTCAGGAAGTACCCGATGCGGCCCATGTCGTGGTTGCCGAGGAAGGTGACCTGCTCGTAGGCGTTGGCCTTGTCGGTCGTGTACTTGTAGTCGTCGCCGAAGACGGAGGCGAGCTTCTTCGCGCTGCCGCCCTGGGAGGCATAGGCGCGGGCCGCGTCCTGGAACGGGAAGTCGAGGGTGGCGTCGAGGCGGCCCTGGGTGACGTAGGGGGCCGTGACGGAGGTGTCGGCGGAGTAGACCTCGCCGTACATGAAGAAGTCCTTACGGCCGTGCCGGGCGGCGTACGCGTCGAGCGCGGTCGCCCACTGGGTCCAGAACTCCATGTTCACGTGCTTGACGGTGTCGATGCGGAAGCCGTCGACGCCGAAGTCCCGCACCCAGCGCTCGTAGATCTTCTCCATGCCGCTGACGACCTCGGGACGCTCGGTCCACAGGTCGTCCAGGCCGGAGAAGTCGCCGTAGGTGGCGTTCTCGCCGGCGTAGGTGGAGTCGCCGCGGTTGTGATACATCGTCGGGTCGTTGAGCCACGACGGGACCTTGAGCTTCTCTTTCGCGGCGGGGACGGTCGGCGCGTACGGGAAGGAGGAGCCGTCGACGGCGGGGAACGTCCGGCCGCCGGCCGCGTGGTCGGCGTCGTCGAAGGGTCGGCCGTCCTTGGTCAGGTAGGGGAAGGCGCCCTTGGAGAGGTACTCGTGGGAGGCCCCCTCGTAGTCGACGACGTCGGCGGTGTGGTTGGTGATGACGTCGAAGAAGACCTTCATGCCCTTGGCGTGCGCCGTGGAGATGAGGGTCGCCAGGTCCTTGTTGGTGCCGAAGTGCGGGTCGACCTGGGTGAAGTCGGTGATCCAGTAGCCGTGGTAGCCGGCCGAGGCCTCCTTGCCGGTGCCCTGCACAGGCTGGTTCTTGAAGATGGGGGCCAGCCAGATGGCGGTGGTGCCGAGGCCCTTGATGTAGTCCAGTCGGCCGGTCAGGCCCTTGAGGTCGCCGCCCTGGTAGAAGCCCTTGTCGGAGGGGTCGTAGCCGGTGGCGAGCCGGGAACCGGTCAGTCCGCCCTTGTCATTGGACCTGTCCCCGTTGGCGAAACGGTCCGGCATGACGAAGTAGAACTGCTCGCGGGTGTCGTCGTGCCGGGCGGGCTGGGCGGCGAGCGCCGCGTCCGAGGGGGGCGCCGGCGGGGTGGCGGCCCTGGCCGCCAGTGGCTGGATCAGCGCGGCGGCGAGGGCGGCGGCGGTGACGGCGGCTGCCCTTCTCGCTCGCGGGGTACGGCGCGTACGGGGCGCCGGCCATCTCGGTATCACAGGCGGTAACTCCTAGCGCGTGCGGCTCTCTTGGGTCCGACCCCGCGCGACCGTACCGCCGCCGCAAGGATTGCAGCAAGAGGCTTGAAAGTAACGGAAAGGCATTTCATGGACCGCCCGCACCGCCCGGCACGGGTCGGGCCCCTGCCGGGCGGTGACCTACGCGAACATGGTCAGCAACTGGACTTCCCCGCGTAGATGGCGAGCGCGGTGTTCGGGGCGACCGACGCCTGGAACCAGCCACTGCCGTTCACCGTCACGGTCCTGCCCGCCTGCACGTCGCAGTAGGTACCGGCCGGCAGCGACGTCTCGAACCACCGATCGGCCGTCGTGCTCTCGTGGTTGACCACCACATAGCCCTTGCTGCCGCGGCCGAACGCGATGAGGTCGTCACCGTCGTCCCACCAGTCGGTGACCGCCTGACCGCGGGTGGCGTTGCGGAAGGCGACCATGGACATGATCTCGGGCCACTTGTGCTGGCACTTCCAGCCACCCTGCCAGCAGGCGTCGACCTGGCCGCCGTTCGGCGGGCCCGCGTCCGGGTCGGACCACTCGTAGCCGGAGTTGATGTCGGGCGCGCCGTAGGGCCAAGCCAGCATGAAGACGTTGGCCAGGGTGTAGTTCGCGCCGTTCTTGTAGTCGAGGGTCGAGCCGTTGCGCTCGGTGTCGTGGTTGTCGACGAAGACGCCGGCCACCGAGCTGCTCAGGTAGCCCCAGCCCTCGCCGTAGTTCTTCAGATAGGCGAGTTTCTCGTTGGTGAAGACCCGCTTGAGGTCGTAGGCGTAGCGGAACTCCTGCACGTCGCCGTTGCCGGTGTACTCGGTGGGCTGGACGGCCTCGCCGGCGCCGTAGATGACCTCCTGCTTCCAGTAGGCGTTCGGATGGGTCAGGCGGGACTTGATGTTCGCCAGGTCGGCCGCCGGGATGTGCTTGGCCGCGTCGATGCGGAAACCGTCCACGCCGAGGGAGAGCAGGTCGTTCATGTAGCCGGCGATGGTCCTGCGGACGTACTCCTCACCGGTGTCCAGGTCGGCGAGGCCCACCAGTTCGCAGTGCTGGACGTTCCAGCGGTCCTGGTAGTTGCTGACCTGGGCGGTGCAGTCGTCGAAGTCGTAGACCGAGTACAGCCCGGGGTAGTCGTACTTCGTGTACGACGAGCCGCCGGTGCCGGTGCCGCTGCCCGCGGACATGTGGTTGACGACGGTGTCGACGACGACCTTCACCCCGGCCGCGTGACAGGCGCCGACCATGCTCTGGAACGACGCGCGGTTGCCGAGGCGACCCGCGATCTTGTAACTCACCGGCTGGTACGAGGTCCACCACTGCGGGCCTTGTATGTGCTCGGCGGGCGGGGAGACCTGGACGTAGCCGTAGCCGGCCGGTCCCAGGGTGGTGGCGCACTCCTTGGCGACGGAGGCGTAGTTCCACTCGAAGAGGACGGCGGTGACGTCCTTGGCGCCCGGCGGGGAGGCCTGCGCGGTCGTCGGGGCCATGACAATCGTGGCCGCGGCGAGCGCGAGGGCGCCGGAAAGGAATCTGCGTGCCATGTGGGGGTCCTTCTCCGTTGAAGGCTCGCTGAAGGCGCTTTCTGAAAGCTCCAGCAAGAATTTCCGTGACGCAGATGGTAAGGGCCCGCTGCCTGAAACGGCAGCGGGCCGGACGAAGTTGAGGGCAAAAGTTTTACGGAGCGGCCGTCAGGCCGTGGTCCACCACACCGTCGTGTCGGCCGGGACCTTCGTCTCCTCGTCGGCCTCGGTCACCTCGCCGCTGGCGAGCAGGACGCGGCCGTAGGACGGGGTCGTCACCGACTCGCCCGACGTGTTGGCCACACAGACGAAGTCGCCGCGACGGAACGCCAGGACGCCCTCCGGAGCACGCAGCCACTGCACCGAGTCGCCCGCGCCGAGGTCGGGATGCGAACGGCGGACGCTCAGCGCCCGGCGGTACAGCTCCAGGGTGGAGCCGGGTACGCCCTGCTGAGCCTCGACGCTCAGCTCGCCCCAGGTCGTGGGCTGCGGCAGCCAGCTGCCTCCGTCGCCGAAGCCGTACGAGGAGCCCGCGCGGGTCCACGGGATCGGCACCCGGCAGCCGTCGCGGAAGCCGTCCTGGCCGGCCCCGCGGAAGTACGCGGGATCCTGGCGCACCTCGTCGGGGAGGTCGACCACGTCCGGCAGGCCCAGTTCCTCGCCCTGGTAGACGTAGGCCGAGCCGGGCAGGGCGAGCATGAGCAGGGTGGCGGCCCTGGCCCTGCGCAGGCCCAGCGCGCGGTCGCCCGCTGTGCGGATCTGGGTGCCGAGGCCGGGCGGGTTGGCGAAGCGGGTGGCGTGCCGGGTGACGTCGTGGTTGGAGAGCACCCAGGTGGCGGGGGCGCCGACCGGGCGCATCGCCTCCAGGGTGCGGTCGATGACCGGACGCAGCTGTTCGGCGTCCCAGTCCGTGCCCAGGTACTGGAAGTTGAAGGCCTGGTGGAGCTCGTCGGGGCGGACGTAGTTCGCGGTCCGCTCGACGGTCGGCGTCCAGGCCTCGGCGACGAAAATCCTCTCGCCCGCGTATTCATCGAGCACCTTGCGCCACTGCCGGTAGACCTCGTGCACGCCGTCCTGGTCGAAGAACGGCATGACATCGTTGCCCAGCAGCTTCAGCTGGTCGTGGCTGCCGAGGTCGGGCAGACCGTCGGCCTTGACCAGGCCGTGGGCCACGTCGATGCGGAAGCCGTCGACGCCCATGTCCAGCCAGAAGCGCAGGATCGAGCGGAACTCGTCGCCGACGGCCGGGTGCTCCCAGTTGAAGTCGGGCTGCTCGGGGGCGAACAGGTGCAGGTACCACTCTCCCCCAGTCTTCGACCGGGAGGTGCCCCCAGCGGTGCCGTCCGGTTCGGTGACCCGGGTCCAGGCCGGTCCGCCGAAGATCGACTCCCAGTCGTTCGGCGGGAGCTCGCCGTGCTCGCCCCTGCCGGGACGGAAGTGGTAGCGCTCGCGCAGAGGGGAGCCGGGGCCCTCGGCGACGGCGCGCCTGAACCACTCGTGCTGGTCGGAGGAGTGGTTGGGCACCAGGTCGACGATGATGCGCAGGCCCAGTCCGTGGGCGTCGCGGATCAGCGCGTCGGCGTCGAGCAGATTGCCGAACATCGGGTCGACGGCCCGGTAGTCGGCGACGTCGTAGCCGGCGTCGGCCTGCGGGGAGGCGTAGAAGGGGCTGAGCCACACGGCGTCCACGCCGAGGTCGCGCAGGTACGGCAGGCGGGAGCGGACACCCTCCAGGTCGCCCATGCCGTCGCCGTTGCTGTCGGCGAAGCTGCGCGGATAGACCTGGTAGATCACCGCGTCCCGCCACCAGTCGCGGCGGTCGGCGACGGTGGCGACGGCGGAGTCGTCGGCCGGGGCTGCAGTGTGCTGCTGGCTCATGGCGTCCTTGGTACGTGACAGGGTCATTGTGGGGTGGGTACGGCGGCTCGGGCGGCAGGGGTGTGAGACGGCCGCGGTGTCAGCGGGGTCGGATGGGCACCGCGGCCGCCCACCCGCGCGCTCGGGGCGCGCGGGAGTCCTGCTCCGGTGGGGCGGGGCGTCAGCCCTTGGTGCCGCCCGAGGTGAGACCGGTGACGAGGTTCCTCTGCACCAGGTAGAAGAACACCGACACGGGTATCGCGATCAGGACCGCGGTCGCGGCCATGTAGTTCCACTGGGCGTCGTGCTCGCTGACGAAGCTCTGGAGCCCGACGGCGAAGGTGTACTTCGAGTCGTCCAGCAGGAAGGTGGTGGCGAACGCGACCTCGCCGACGGCGGTGATGAAGTTGTAGAAGGCGGCCACGGCCAGCCCCGGGCGGGCCAGCGGCAGGATCAGCCGGAAGAAGGTGCCGAAGGGGGTGAGCCCGTCGACGCGTCCGGCCTCGTCGATCTCGAAGGGGATGGTGTCGAAGTAGCCCTTGAGCAGCCAGGCGCTGTAGGGCACGGCCGTGGTGCAGTTTATGATGATCAGGGACCAGTATGTATCGATGAGCCCCAGTTCACCGAAGATCTCGTACATCGGCACGATCAGGATGGCGATCGGGAAGGCCTGCGTGAGCAGCAGGACCCACATCAGCTGCTTGTAGCCGGGAAAGCGCATCCGCGAGACGGCGTAGCCGGTGGTGGCGGCGACGAAGACGCCGATCAGCGTGGTGCCGAGGGCCACGATCATCGTCGACTTGAACCAGTCGAAGAAGGCGGTGTCCTCGAGGACGAAGCCGTAGTTGGAGAAGGTGGCCTTCCCCAGGATCTTGCCCGGGTGCAGGTAGTCGTCCTTCTCGGGACCGAGCGACAGGAAGAACAGCCAGGCCACCGGGGCCAGTGCGATGAGACTCGCGACGGCGAGGCCGCCGTGCAGGAGGGCGGTGCCGAGCGGGCCGCGCTCGCCGCGCCGGCGGGTGCGGCGTGGGGGCGCCGGGGCGGGGGCCGGCCCGGCCGCGGTCTTGTCGAGGGTCGTGGTGCTCATGGCGGCGGCTCCTGCGGCGTCAGACGGCGAGCTGGTCATTGCGCTTCAGCCAGCGGAAGTAGAAGGAGGTGAAGACGGTCAGGATCGACAGCAGCAGCACGCCGTACGCGGCGGACTGGGCGAAGTCCCGCGGCTGCTGTCCGAAGCCCAGCCGGTAGGCCCAGGTGACGAGGATCTGGGCGTCCGGGGCGGAGTTCGTGCCGAACAGCATGAAGATGATGACGAACTGGTTGAAGGTCCAGATGATGCCGAGGAGTACGACGGTGGAGCTGACCGAGCGCAGGCCCGGCAGCGTGACGTGCCGGAAGCGCTGCCAGGCGCTCGCGCCGTCCATCTCCGCGGCCTCGTAGAGCGAGGAGTCGATGGACTGCAGGCCGCCGAGCAGCGAGAGCATCATGAACGGCACCCCGCACCAGGTGTTGACCATGATCGCGGCGAACCGCTGCCAGAAGGTGTCCTCCAGCCACTGCGGCTGGGGCAGGTGGAGGTGGCCGAGGACCTGGTTGAGCGCGCCGGAGTCGGCGAGCATGATCCGCCAGGAGAAGACGGTGACGAAGGTCGGCACGGCCCAGGGCAGCACCAGGATCAGCCGGTAGAAGGTGCGCCCGCGCAGCTTCTGGTTGAGCATGAGCGCGAGGCCGAGACCGATGGTGTAGTGCAGGACGACGCAGGCGGCGGTCCAGAAGACGGTCCACAGGAAGTGCGACCAGAAGCGGTCGTACGCCGTCGGCCCGAACAGGATGTCCTGGTAGTTGTCCAGGCCGATGAACTTGTAGGTGGCGTCGATGTGGTTGACGCCGATGGTGCGCGCCGAGTTGAGGCTGTTGGCGTCGGTGAGCGTGAGGTAGAAGCCGCGCAGCAGCGGGTAGCCGACGATGACGCCGAGCACGACGACCACCGGTGCGATCATCGCGTAGGCGTACCAGTTGCGGTGGAAGCTGTTCTTGAGGCGCTGGCCCAGGCCGGGCCGCGGCGCGCGGCCACCGCGGCGCTTGCCGGTGGCGCGGTCGATGGCGACTGTCATGTTCGACACCTTCGGGGAGATCAGGGGACGGGCCTGGGCACAGGCCGGTGGCCGCCGGATCCTTCCCTCTTACAGGGGAATCCGGCGGCCACACGGGCTCACTTGCTGAAGTCGGGCACCAGCTTGGTGATCGCGAGTTCGGCGTTGCTCAGGCCCTTGTCCAGGGACTCCTTGCCGCCGGCGATCTTGGGCAGCTCGGTGTCGAGCGGACCCCACAGGGAGCTGTACTCGGGCAGCGCCGGGCGCGGCTGGGCGGCGGCCAGGACGCCCTGGTAGCCGGCGATACCGGGGTCGGCCTTGACCTCGGCGGTGTAGGCGTCGCCGCGGGTGGGCAGCGTGGAGTTCTTCAGGGCGATGGTCTCCTGGGACTTCGCCGAGGTCATGAACTTCACGAACTTCAGGGCCGCGGCCTGGTGGGCCTTGTCGGAGCCGGCGTAGACCGAGAGGTTGTGGCCGCCGGTCGGGGCACCCGCCTTGCCGGTGGAGCCGGCCGGGACGGTGGCGATGCCGAGGTTGGCCTTGTCCTTGAAGGCGGAGCCCTTGTAGAAGTTGGTGATCTCCCAGGGGCCCTGGATGATCGCGGCGACCTTGCCGTTGACGAACGCGTCCTGGATGTGGGCGTAGGCGTCGGCGGTGGTGTCGGCCTTGTGCAGGCCCTTGCCGGAGAACAGGCTCAGCCAGGTGCCGTAGGCCTTCTTGGCGGTGGGCGAGTTCACGGTGATCTTCTTGGCCGCGGCGTCGACGGTGTCGGTGCCCTCGCCGTAGAGGAACGACTGGGCGTAGTAGGCCTGGGTGGAGCCCCAGTAGCCGTCGACGCCGGCCTTGTCCTTGATCTTCGCGGCGTCGGCCTTCAGCTCGTCCCAGGTCTTCGGCGCCTCGGTGATGCCGGCCTTCTGGAACAGGGCCTTGTTGTAGACCAGGGCCAGGGTGTCGGTGACCAGCGGCACGCCGTACGTCTTGCCCTCGTACTGGGCCTGCTTGATCAGGTTGGGCTCGAACTGGGACTGGTCCGCGAGGGCGTCGGTGCCGTCCAGCGGCAGGAAGTAGCCCTTCTTGGCGAAGGCGGGGGTCCAGCCGACCTCGGAGCGCAGGATGTCCGGGGCTCCCTTGGAGCCGGCGGCGGTGTCGAACTTGTTCTGCGCCTGGTCGAAGGGCACGTTGACGTACTTGACCTTGATGTCCTTGTTGGCAGCCTCGAACTGCTTCACCAGGGCCTGGTACGTCGGCGCCTCGTTGGTGGCGTTGGAGGTGTCCCACCAGGTGATGGTCACCGGACCGTCGGACTTGTCGCTGCCGCTGTCGCTCCCGCCGCAGGCCGTCGCCGCGAGGGCGAGGGACGCCACCAGCGCGGTGGCCGCTATGCCACGCCGCATGAGTTCTCCTTGAGGGTGAAAGCCCGTGAGCAGGAAGCGGTCCCGTCCGTTCCTGCAGACTTGCCGACTGCGCCGTTGCGGCCGCCGGGCGACGGTGAGAGTAGCCGCGCTTGTCAGCGGCGCGAAAGACCTTGCAGAAAAAAAATGCAAGAAGTCGCGACAGTTACCCCGCCGTGACCTGCCGGTCCGGGCCCCGCGCCCCCGAATTCACGCGGATCGGCGGCCCACCGAACTCTTGTGCAAGACTCTGCAAGCTCTTGCCATACGGTGGTGAGGGCGGAATCATCCCGTTGCGGACCGGGCGTCGGGACCGGACGCCGACCACGACACGAGGGAACGCGATGACGCAGCAGCCCACAGCGGGCCGGACCACGGCACGCACCAGGCGCCCGATCGGTGGGCACGGGGGATCGCGACCGGTACAGTCCAGTGCTGTGACCACACGGCTTGCCGACATCGCCGCGCAGGCGGGGGTGAGCGAAGCGACCGTCAGCCGCGTACTCAACGGGAAGCCGGGCGTCGCCGCCACCACCCGTCAGTCCGTGCTGGCCGCGCTCGACGTCCTCGGCTACGAACGCCCCGTCCGCCTGCGCCAGCGCAGCGAGGGCCTGGTGGGCCTGATCACCCCGGAGTTGGAGAACCCCATCTTCCCGGCGCTCGCCCAGGTCATCGGCCAGGCGCTCACCCGGCAGGGCTACACCCCGGTGCTGGCCACCCAGACCCCGGGCGGCTCCACGGAGGACGAGCTGACCGAGATGCTGGTGGACCGCGGCGTCGCCGGCATCATCTACGTCTCCGGTCTGCACGCGGACACCACGGCCGACATGGAGCGCTACGAGCGCCTGCGCGCGCAGGGCGTGCCCTACGTCCTGGTGGACGGCTTCTCCCCGAAGGTGCAGGCGCCGTTCATCTCGCCCGACGACCGCGCGGCGATGACCCTGGCCGTCACCCACCTCGTCTCGCTGGGCCACACGCGCATCGGTCTGGCGCTCGGCCCCAAGCGCTTCGTCCCGGTCCAGCGCAAGATCGAGGGCTTCGTCCGGGCGATGCAGGACCAACTCGGCCTGGCGTCGGCCGTCGTCGAGTCCGAACTGGTCCAGCACTCGCTCTACACCCTGGAGGGCGGCCAGGCCGCCGCGACGGCGCTCATCGACCGCGACTGCACGGCGATCGTCTGCGCCAGCGACATGATGGCGCTGGGCGCGATACGGGCGGCCCGGCAACGCGGCCTGGAGGTGCCCCGGGACGTCTCCGTCGTCGGCTTCGACGACTCGCCCCTGATCGCCTTCACCGACCCGCCGCTGACGACGATCCGCAAGCCGGTGCCGGCGATGGGCCAGGCGGCCGTGCGGACCCTGCTGGAGGAGATCGGCGGGACACCGGCACCGCACAGCGAGTTCGTGTTCATGCCGGAACTGGTGGTGCGCGGCTCCACGGCATCGGCCCCCGGGGACCGCAACCGCCACTGAGGTCCTGTCCCACCCCAGGACATGCGGTCCGGACCCGACCAGGGGATGATCTGTCCGAGAAGTCTTTTCTGGCAGACTCTGTGCCCATGGGTGACACGACGGCGACACGACCGGAAGGCCCGGAACTTCGGGCTCTTTCCCATCCCGTCGCGGACGGCACCCCGCCCACCCGCACCCGGTGTCCGCGCGCCCCCCGCCACCCCCGGCTGTGGTTCGAGATCCTGCTGATCGCGGTCAGTTACTGGACGTACTCGCTCATCCGCAACGCGGTTCCGGAACAGCGGGCGAAGGCGCTGGGCAACGCGGACCGGGTCTGGCACCTGGAGCACCGACTGGGCGTCGCCGCCGAGCAGGCGATCAACCATGCCGCCGATTCGGTGACTTGGCTGATCATCGGCATGAACTACTACTACGCGACCCTGCACTTCGTGGTCACCGTGGGCGTGCTGGTCTGGCTCTACCGCAGTCACCCGGGCCGCTACGCGGCGGCCCGCCTGGCCCTCTTCGCCACCACGGGAGTCGCCCTCCTCGGTTACTACCTCTTCCCCCTCGCGCCGCCGCGCCTGATGGCCGGCGGCCACTTCGTCGACACGGTGCAGCTCCACCACACGTGGGGCTCCATGGCCTCCGGCGACCTCAAGCACATGTCCAACCAGTACGCCGCGATGCCCTCGATGCACATCGGCTGGTCCCTGTGGTGCGGGCTGACGCTCTTCGCGCTCACCGCCGTCCCCTGGGTGCGCGTCCTCGCGGTCGTGTACCCCGCGGCCACCCTCCTGGTCATCGTCGCGACCGCCAACCACTTCTGGCTCGACGCGGTGGGCGGCGCGCTGTGCCTCGCGGTCGGCTTCACGGTGTCCCGAACCTGGTACGGGGCGCTGCCCCACACCCTGCCCCGAACGGCATGGCAGCCGGCGAGAGCGTAGACGGCCCGGCGGTACCCGCGAAGCCGCCGGCCGGCCTACATCTCGTAGAACAGCTCCTCCACGACACCCCGGGCCCGCCGCGCCGTCCGCCGGTACGCGTCGAGCATGTCGCCCGCGTGCCCCGGCCCGTACCCGAGGTACCGCCCCACCGCGGCCAGTTCCCGCGGCTGCGAGGGGAACGTGTCCCCCGCCCGCCCCCGCACCAGCATCACCGCGTTGCGCACCCGCGTGGCCAGCACCCACGCCTCGTCCAGCGTCGCGGCGTCCTCCTGCGACACCAGCCCGGCCTCCCGCGCCGCGGCCAGCGCCTCCCGCGTCCGGGTCGTCCGCAGCCCCTCCACCTCGGCCCCGTGCCGCATCTGGAGCAACTGCACCGTCCACTCCACGTCCGACAGCCCACCCGGCCCCAGCTTGGTGTGCAGCTTCGGATCGGCCCCGCGGGGCAGCCGCTCCGCCTCCATCCGCGCCTTCAGCCGCCGGATCTCCCGGACCGCGTCCTCCCCGAGCCCGCCCCGCGGATACCGCAGCGGGTCGATCAACCGAAGGAACCGCCGCCCGAGCTCCTCGTCCCCCGCCACCGGCTCCGCCCGCAGCAACGCCTGCGACTCCCACACCAGTGACCACCGCCGGTAGTACGCCTCGTACGAGGTCAGCGTGCGCACCATCGGCCCCGACTTCCCCTCGGGCCGCAGATCCGCGTCGATCAGCAGCGGCGGGTCGGCACTGGGACTCTGCAGCAGCCGCCGCATCTCGGCCACCACCCGGTTCGCCGCCTGCGCGGCCTCCCGCTCGTCCACCCCTTCCCGGGGTTCGTGCACGAACAGCACGTCCGCGTCCGACCCGTAGCCCAGCTCGTGCCCCCCGAACCGCCCCATGCCGATGATCGTGAACCGGGTGGGCAGGATGTCCCCCCACCCCCCGCGCACCACCGCACGCAGGGTCCCCGCCAGCGTCGCCGCGGTCAGGTCGGACACGGCGCCGCCGACGAGGTCGACGAGCGCGCCCTGGTCGGCCTCGACGGCCTGGGCCTCGGTGCCGTAGGAACCGACGATGTCGGCGGCGGCCGTACGGAACAGCTCCCGCCGCCGCACCCCGCGTGCCGCCGTGACCCCCTGCTCGGCGCTCTCGGCGCGGCCGACGGCCGCCAGGACCTCCTGCTCCAGCTGGGCCCGGCCGCGCGGCTCCAGGCCACCGCCGTCGCCGTCGCCGAGCAGCGCCACCGCCTCCGGCGCCCGCATCAGCAGGTCGGGAGCGAGCCGCCCGGCCGACAGCACCCGGGCGAGGTTCTCCGCCGCGGCGCCCTCGTCCCGCAGCAGCCGCAGGTACCAGGGCGTCTTGCCGAGCGCGTCCGAGACCTTGCGGAAGTTCAGCAGACCGGCGTCCGGGTCGGCGGAGTCCGCGAACCAGCCCAGCAGCACGGGCAGCAGGGTGCGCTGGATGGCCGCCTTCCGGGTGACTCCGGACGCCAGCGCCTCCAGGTGCCGCAGCGCCGCCGCGGGGTCGGCGTAGCCGAGCGCGATCAGCCGCTCCCGGGCCGCCTCGGGGCTCAACCGCACTTCGCCGGGCGCGAGTTGGGCGACGGCGTCCAGCAGCGGCCGGTAGAAGAGCTTCTCGTGCAGCCGCCGTACGACCCCGGTGTGCCGCCGCCACTCGCGGGTGAGCTCGACGACCGGATCGGCGCGCAGCCCCATGGACCGGCCCAGGCGGCGCAGGTCGGCCTCGTCCTCGGGCAGCAGGTGGGTGCGGCGCAGCCGGAAGAGCTGGATGCGGTGTTCCAGCAGGCGCAGGAAGCGGTAGGAGTCGCCGAGCTGCACCGCGTCCTCGCGGCCGACGTAGCCACCCGCGGCGAGGGCGAGCAGCGCGTCCAGCGTGGTCCCGCTCCGCAGCGAGGCGTCCGTCCGCCCGTGCACCAGTTGCAGCAGCTGGACGGCGAACTCGACGTCCCGCAGGCCGCCCGGACCGAGTTTGAGCTCGCGCTCGACCTCGGAGACGGGGATGTTCTCCACGACCCGGCGGCGCATCTTCTGCACGTCGGCGACGAAGTTCTCGCGCTCGGCGGCCTGCCAGACCAGCGGGTCGAGGGCGGCGATGTACCGCGCGCCGAGCTCGGCGTCCCCGGCGACCGGCCGGGCCTTGAGCAGCGCCTGGAACTCCCAGGTCTTGGCCCATCGCTGGTAGTAGGCGACATGGCTGCTCAGCGTGCGCACCAGCGGACCGTTCCTGCCCTCGGGCCGCAGATTGGCGTCGACCGGCCAGATGGAGCCCTCCACCGTGGTCTCGGAGCAGATGCGCATCATGTGCGAGGCGAGCCGGGTGGCGGCGCGCAGGGCCTCCTGCTCGTCCGCGCCCTCGACGGCCTCGCCGACGAAGATGACGTCGACGTCGGAGACGTAGTTCAGCTCGTGCCCGCCGCACTTGCCCATCGCGATCACCGCGAGCCGGCACACCGCGTCGTCCTCGGGCGCGGCGGTGCGGGCGATGCGGAGCGCGGCGCGCAGCGTGGCGGTGGCGAGGTCCGCGAGCTCGGCGGCGGTCTCGGCGACGCCGGTGGTGCCGCACACGTCACGGGCGGCGATGGACAGCAGGCAGCGCCGGTAGGCGACGCGCAGCGAGACGGGGTCCTCGGCCTCCGCCAGCCCCCGCTCGAACTCCTCGACACCGGGGTGCAGGTCCCGGGGCTCGTAGGTGACGAGCACGTGCCAGTCGCCGCAGTGCCGGGCGAGGTGGTCGCCGAGCGCGGCGGACGCTCCGAGCACGCCGAGCAGCCGGTCGCGCAGCGGTTTGGCCGCTATCAGCGTGTCGAGCAGCTCCCGCCGGGTGGTCGGGGAGGGCTGCGCCTCCAGCAGCCGTACCAGCCCGCGCAGCGCCAGGTCCGGGTCGGCGGTCGCGCCCAGCGCCTCCAGCAGGACCGGGTCGTTCCTGACCGGCGCCAGCTCGGGGCCGTCCAGCAGCCGCTCGGCGGCGGTGGCATCGGTGAAGCCGTGCCGCAGCAGCCGCGTGAAGGTACTGCTCCTGCGCCCCGGCGCCGTCATCCCGGCCTCCCATCGGATCAGGTCCTCGGACCAAAATCGTCCTGGCCAGAGCCTATCCGCAGCGCCGGGGGACGCCCACACCTCACGGGTCGCCGGGCGGACACGGCACCGGTACCCGGTCCGACGCGGAAGGCGGCCGCTGGGCCGGCCCAGGGCAGCAGCCGGCTCGGTGCGGCTTCAAGACATGTTGTCGGCGCCGTGGCTCAGGCGCGAGTCCATATGCGCGTGACCTGGTGGTCGGAGGTCGCGTACGTGTACCAGGTGCTGTCGATCAGGGCCTCGGCGGCGCTCGTCACGGGGAAGGGACACGTGATCTGTTCGGGGGCTCGCTGAAGTGTCGATGGAGGAGCTCGGTCAGGACGTCGGCAGGCCGAAGCTGGACGTGCCGGCGGAGCTGATCAGCGCCATCAGGACGTCTCATGACGAGATCGATACATGGATCGTCACTGCGGAGCAGGCCTTCCCGGTTGTTCAGGGCAGTGAGACGCCACGGGGCCGACGGTCCATGACCGTCGGCCCCGGTAGCCGATCTCGCGGTGAAACCGCTCTTACCTGCCCTTACAGCACCGGCAGATGCTTCCGCAGCTCGTACGCCGTGACCTCGGAGCGGTACTCCTCCCACTCCTGCTTCTTGTTGCGCAGGAAGAAGTCGAAGACGTGTTCGCCGAGGGTCTCGGCGACCAGGTCGCTGTTCTCCATGAGGGACAGGGCCTCGCCGAGGTTCTGCGGGAGGGGTTCGATGCCCATCGCGCGGCGCTCGGCGTTGGACAGCGCCCAGACGTCGTCCTCCGCGCCGGGCGGGAGCTCGTAGCCCTCCTCGATGCCCTTCAGGCCCGCGGCGAGCAGGACGGCGTAGGCCAGATAGGGGTTGGCGCCGGAGTCGAGCGAGCGGACCTCGACCCGGGCCGAGCCCGTCTTGCCCGGCTTGTACATCGGGACGCGGACCAGGGCCGAGCGGTTGTTGTGGCCCCAGCAGATGTAGCTGGGGGCCTCGCCGCCGGCGCCCGCGGTGCGCTCGGAGCCGCCCCAGATGCGCTTGTAGGAGTTGACCCACTGGTTGGTGACCGCGGAGATCTCGGCGGCGTGCCGCAGCAGGCCGGCGATGAAGGAGCGGCCGACCTTGGAGAGCTGGTACTCGGCGCCCGACTCGTAGAACGCGTTGCGGTCGCCCTCGAAGAGGGACAGGTGCGAGTGCATGCCGGAGCCGGGGAACTCCGAGAACGGCTTCGGCATGAAGGTCGCCTGAAGGCCCTGCTCCAGCGCCACCTGCTTCATGACCAGGCGGAACGTCATGATGTTGTCCGCCGTCGACAGGGCGTCGGCGTAGCGCAGGTCGATCTCCTGCTGGCCGGGCGCGCCCTCGTGGTGGGAGAACTCCACGGAGATCCCCATCGACTCCAGCATGGTGATCGCCTGGCGGCGGAAGTCCATGCCGATGGCCTGCGGGGTGTGGTCGAAGTACCCGGAGTTGTCGGCGGGGGTCGGACGGGAGCCGTCCAGCGGGCGGTCCTTCAGCAGGAAGAACTCGATCTCCGGGTGGGTGTAGAAGGTGAAGCCCAGATCGGAGGTGCGGGCCAGGGCCCGCTTGAGGACGTAGCGGGGGTCGGCGAAGGACGGGGAGCCGTCCGGCATCAGGATGTCGCAGAACATGCGGGCGGTGCCGGGGGCCTCGGCGCGCCAGGGCAGGATCTGGAACGTGGACGGGTCGGGCTTGGCGATCATGTCGGACTCGTAGACCCGGGCGAAGCCCTCGATGGCGGAGCCGTCGAAGCCGATGCCCTCGTCGAAGGCCTGCTCCAGCTCGGCGGGCGCCACGGCCACGGACTTCAGGAAGCCCAGCACGTCCGTGAACCACAGGCGTACGAACCGGATGTCGCGCTCCTCCAACGTACGGAGCACGAACTCCTGCTGCTTGTCCATCTTCCGCTTCCCCATCCTTGCTGGTCAGGCCGCCTGTGTCCGTACGTCGTCACGGGAGGCGGTCGGGCACCCAGGGCATCACACCACATCACCGTTTCACACGCGTTGCGCGGCGTGATCGCCCGGTTGGCGCCGGTCCGGAGACCTTCGTGCGGCGGGTGTGCTGTCCTGCGCCCATCTTGCCCCCTGAGCAGCGCTTCCGTAACGGCCGAGGGCCTGCCCGCGTGAGGGAGATGTGGAGGAGACGTGAGCGAAACCACGCCCGTTTAATTTGCATCTCAAATGCAAGTTTCTTTAGCGTCTCAGGCAGACGAGCGATCGAGCCTTCGAGGAGTTCCACGATGCTGTCCGAACAGTCCGCAGCCACCGTCCGCGCCACCCTGCCCGCCGTGGGCGCGGCCATAGGCGAGATCGCCGAGCGCTTCTACGCCCGGCTCTTCGAAGCCCACCCCGAACTGCTGCGGGACCTCTTCAACCGGGGCAACCAGGCCGACGGAAGCCAGAAGCAGGCCCTCGCCGGCTCCATCGCCGCCTTCGCCTCCTACCTGGTGAACAACCCCGACGAGCGTCCCGACGTGATGCTGCAGCGCATCGCCAACAAGCACGCCTCGCTGGGCATCACGCCCGAGCAGTACCCGATCGTCCACGAGCACCTGTTCGCCGCCATCGCCGAGGTGCTCGGCGATGCGGTCACCCCCGAGGTCGCCGCCGCCTGGACCGAGGTCTACTGGCTGATGGCCAACTCCCTCATCGCCATCGAGAAGCGGCTCTACGAGCAGAGCCGGCAGACCGGCTGGCGCGAGTGGAAGGTCGTCGAGCGGACCGACGAGACCTCCGACGTGGCCACCTTCAAGCTGCGCCCCGTGGACGACGAGCCGGTGCCCGGCTACCGCGCCGGCCAGTACGTCTCGGTCGGCGTCCGCCTCGCCGACGGTGCCCGGCAGATCCGCCAGTACAGCCTGACCGCGGCCCCCGGCACCCCGGAGCGGCAGTTCGCGGTCAAGCGGGTGAGCGGCGGTGCCACGACCCCCGACGGCGAGGTCTCGAACCACCTGCACGCGAACGTGCACGAGGGCGACATCCTCCAGTTGTCCGCCCCGTACGGCGACCTGGTCCTGGAGGACACCGACGCTCCGCTGCTGCTCGCTTCCGCGGGCATCGGCGTCACCCCGATGGTCGCCATGCTCGAGCAGCTCGCGCTCACCGGCCACCGCGCCCCGGTGACCGTGGTGCACGCCGACCGCTCCCCCGGCCACCACGCGCTGCGCTCCGACCACGAGGCGTACGCGGCCAAGCTGCCGGAAGGACAGTCCGTCTTCTTCTACGAGCAGGGCCACGAGGACGCCGGGCGGCCCGGCCGGGTCGATCTCTCCGACGTCCCCGTCGCGAGCGGCACGCAGGCGTACCTGTGCGGTCCCCTGCCGTTCATGCGGGCCGTGCGCGAGCAGCTGATCGGCAAGGGTGTCGCCCCCGCCGACATCCACTACGAGGTCTTCGGTTCGGACATGTGGCTGGTCCAGGCCGCGGCCTGAGCGAGGCGGAACCGGAAGGGCCGGCCCTCGCGTTCCGTCTCCAGCCGGCCCACGGCTCCGTTCGCGAGCTGGAAATACACAGTCG
>NZ_JBSFRB010000056.1:0-49148 GCF_053589015.1 Streptomyces sp. NPDC003393
CGACATCAACGGCGAGTGCTGCGCGGTGAGATCGGGCTCCTCGACGCAACTGGTCAGCAGCGTCGTACGCTCCCGGGCGGTGATCAGCGAGGCGATTGCGCGTTCGCGCTGAGTCTCGATGTCCACAGTGGCTTCCCCAGCCCCAGCGCTGTTGTCGGTGGGGTCGGTCATGAGCACGCCTCCCTCGCATGCGGGCCGAGGACGGCACCGTCCGGCATCTCCAGCAGATCGTCGGCGGGACACCGGCCCTGGAGGACGTAGCGCTCCAGATGCCCGGCGACGGCGTCGGTGACCTCGGTTGTCGCACCGAGGCGGGGCAACGCGGCCAGCGCCGCGGTGAAGCATGTGACGGCTGCTTCGCGCAACTCGGGATCGGTCAGCGCGTCATGGGCCGCCACCGCATACAACGGGTTGCACGGCGCGGGCCAGCCCAGCGTGCGCTCAGTCAGGGGTTTCACCGCCCGGTAGGCGGTCTCGGTGGCCTCCGGGTCGTCGAAGAGCGCAGCGGTCACGGCGAGCGGCACGATCCACCCGTCGTCTCCGGGCTGGGCGTCGATCATGCGCAGTTCCAGGTGGCCGCGCGGCCTGACCGGAGGGAACAAGGTCGTCGAGTGGTAGTCGAGATCGTCGCGGGTCGGCGGTCTGGGGCTGCCGGACCTCGTCCACTCCCGGAAGGTCAGATTGTCGGGCACGTGCCACGGCTTGCCGTCGCGGCGTACACACATGACCGGTGCGTCGAGAACGTGGCGCATCCAGGTGCCGCGCGGGTCGGCGTCCAGCACGGGGCCGGCCGACCGGCCGAAGCCGAGCTGTGTCCACCGCAGCTGCCGGGTGGACCGCCAGCCGGTCGGTCGCCCGCAGGACAGCGGTGAGTTGGCGAACGCGGCCAGGAGGACCGCACCCAGGAGATGTGCCAGCCACCAGCGCCGCACATGGCCGAAAGGGCCCGGCTCCTCGTACCCGGCGTCCACACACACCTGCACGGACGCAGAAGCACACATCATGAAACGACCAGCCGGCCCGCTACGGTCGAAGTACGCCTCCATGGCGTCGTAGCGCGGCTGTCTCAGATAGCGACGCGGCGCGTGCCAGGGGTCGTGGCCGATGCCGACGAGGTGGAGGCCGTCCTCGGCCAGTACGGCACGGACGGCGTCGAGGTCGGCGGAGACGGCGGCGATGCACTCCATCAGCGAGCCGGCAGGTGGCGAGCTCAGCTCCAGCTGACCGCCCGGCTCCACGGTCAGCGTCGACCGCAGGGGGACGGTCCGCAGCGTGTCGTAGACCGTCCGCAGTCGTTCCTGCGATACGGGGAGCCGAGGTGCGCGCAGCTCCTGGACGAGCCACTCCACCTCGACGCCCACGAGCCTCGGGGGACCCGTCTTGAAGCAGATGGCGTGGATGAGCGCCTCGGCCTCGGTCTCGCCGACTGCGGCACGCGGCCAGATACTGTCACCGATCGAGTCGGGCATATCGAGATTCTCCTGAGATTTCTTCATGGCACCGGTGATCTGCTGAAAGCCGACTGGTGGACTCGTCGCGCTCGCAGCCTCTGTGCCGGTCAACGTCAAGATGCACATTCGGGTGTGCTCGTGCTGAAACGCTGCGATCCGTTTCCGAGGATTTCCTCTGTCGTTCGACGACGTGATCGCAGGGCATCCGAATGCCTCTGGGGCGCGGGCTCCCAGATTCTTGGGCGGGTCACCGTGCTTTCCGCCACGCGTCCATGCGCGGCGGCGTCTTCGGCGGGTCGGGCAGGGCAACTCCGAGGCCTTTGCGCTGAGTCGAGCCGCGCGCGTCTTCCGGTCGACGATCTTGAGCGGCAGCCCGGGGCAGGGGCCCCGTCCGGAGAGTGTGTTGTGGCCGCTCACCGGTATCGGCCGTCGAAACGGGCCCCGTTCCTGAGGTCGGAGAACCGTAGGCCGACGACGCGCCGCTCTTCCACGATCCACCGAAGGTCGTAGGAGGCACGGTAACTGGGCGGCCAGAAGGAGCAGAAGTGTCCGTCCTCGTCAACAGTCCACGTACCCGTTGTCTCACGTCCGTGCTCGGTGTACTGGGTGGTCCCGTCGGAGTGGAAAGTCTGCGTGGCGCCGTCTTCGTAGACGATGTTCCCCGCGGTGACGGCGGCCGCGATCTGGTCGGCTGGTACTTGAGCGCCGTTTTCGGCGGAGATGCCGTTGAGGTTCTCGATCACAGTGTGGTACTCCTGTCGGCTCGCCCGGTCTCCATCGGTGCCGCTGGAAGAGCGGGCTGGGCCGACCGGTGCTGCGATGTCTGTCCACCTGATCTGCGTCGCCGAGGACGCTGGCCTTACCCGGTGGGGCTGCCGTTCGCACGAGTGGTGTCAGGTGGCAGACCGCCCCGGCGCTTCGGCAGCGTCCTCCTCGGACACGCTGAACAAGCTCGAGTACTGGTCGTAGCCCTCATGTGCGAGTTCCCGAGAGTGGTCCGTCACCCGACCCGGCCCATGACGTCCACGAGCGTGGCACACCCCGGACGGGCGACCTTCGCAGCCGGCGTGTCGTCGTGCATGTGCCGGGCCCTGGCCTCGTCCGGTGCGCAGGCCGGACATCCGGACCTGCCTGCCGGTCACACTCCTGAGCGGCGCCGACGCGCTCTGTGGAGAGGCTACGCGGTCCCGCCGTCGTGGCCTCGCGAGATCCGTGCGGGCCGGCGCCGTCACGGCAGGGTATGCGAACAGCGTCCCCCGACTCCCGGAAGAAGCTGACCCAGCCGACGACGCCGGCGGAACCTCCGCGCCGTGAACGCAGGCACGGCACCACTGCGCCCGGCGCGGTGTCCCGACCCCTCTCCGCGCGCCTCGGACCGGCCGGCGGCTACCGCGTCTCCATCTCGGTGTTGTATGCGCCGCAAGTCCGGAACGACCAGGTGCGTCCCGGGAACGACACTCCTGAGCGTGCACTCCGTGTCTACCGGGGCTCTACCGGCCTTTCGGCGGCTCGGCCTGCAGGGGAGGCTGGCCGTCACACCGGCGCTCGCAAGGAGGACACCTGTGGCACTAGGCCTGCCCGGCACGGTACGGGCCTGTCTCTTCGACCTCGACGGCGTCATCACCGACACGGCCGCAGTCCACGCCGCAACGTGGAAGGAGGCATTCGACGCACTCCTTCGGCAACGCGAGGGCGACGGGTTCCGCCCTTTCACCCTGGAGACGGACTACCGCGAGTTCGTCGACGGGCGGCCGCGCGCCGAAGGGGTACGGTCCTTCCTCTCCTCGCGCGGTATCGAGCTGCCCGAGGGCGGCCCCGGCAGCCCCCCGGGCCTGGACACGGTGCACGGCCTGGAACGTTGGAGGAGCCGCCTGTTCGAGGAGCGGCTCCGGACCGAAGGGGTCAGGGTCTGCCAGGACGCCATGGCCTACCTGGTCGCGGCTCGAGAGGAGAGGCTGCTCACGGCGGTCGTCACGGCCAGCGCCGACTGCCGCGAAATCCTGCGAGCCGCGAACGCCGAGACCCTCTTCGACGCATGGATCGACGGCCTCGTGGCCGCGAGGCGAGGACTGCGGGGCAAGCCTCACCCCGACACCTTCCTGGCAGCAGCCCGCGACCTGGGGCAGCGCCCCTCTGAGTGTGCCGTCTTCGAGGATGCGCTGGCGGGCATGGACGCCGGCCGGTCCGGACACTTCGGCTGGGTGGTCGGCGTCGACCGGGTGAGCCAGGCGGAGGCGCTGTACGCGCACGGCGCCGACACCGTCGTCGCCAACCTGGCCTGCCTGATCGACACCCCCTACGGGAGGGCACAGCCGTGACCGCCTGGTGCACGAGGCGAGGCGTTCGGGAGGACGACGGCCCGGTGAGGAGCAGGCGGCTCGGTGGCCTTGGTCGATGACGAGTGGACGACGGGTAGATCGGCGGCCGGTTGATTGGCCGGGAGGACGCCGTACGAAGGCGGGTGCCACCGAGTTCTCGTTCGCCGCAGGGCGATCGCTCAGCCAGGAGCGGTGGTCCTGCGCGTACTCGTTCGGCGGGACGGCGGCTGGAGGCCGCACCCGAAACAGGGGCGCCGATGGCGCACGGTGATGTGGAGGTGGAGCGAATGGCGGTCGAAGACCGCGCCGGGACAACGGCATCTGAGGTTCGAGCCGTACCCCAGGCGGTCCTGGAGGCGTCGGAACCCAACGCGACGTTCCTTGTTGTGACTGTCGACGAGGGAGGCGAGGGGCGAGTCCGTGAGCTTCTCCCCAAACTGCCCGCCCTTGTCAGGGCCGTGCGGTCGCGGGCTTCCGAAAGCCGCCTCAGCTGCGTCGTGGGCATCGGCTCAGAGGCCTGGGACCGGCTGTTCACCGGACCGCGCCCTGCCCGGCTCCACCCCTTCCGCGAAGTTGCCGCCGAGGGCCGGCGGGCCGTCTCCACGCCCGCGGACCTGCTCTTTCACATCCGGGCGTCGGGCAGCGACCTCTGCTTCGAGCTGACCGGGGAGATCGTCAACAGCTTGAAGGGGGCCGCCACCGTCCAGGACGAAGTTGTGGGATTCAAGTACTTCGGCGAGCGGAACCTGCTGGGGTTCGTCGACGGAACGGAGAACCCGACAGGCCACGCGGCGTCCGACGCCGTACTGGTCGGCGGGGAAGACCGGCCCTACATGGGCGGATCGTATGTGGTGATCCAGAAGTACCTCCACGATCTCTCCGGCTGGAACGCGATGACCGTGGAGCAGCAGCAGAAAATCATCGGCCGTACCAAGATGAGCAATATCGAACTGGACGGCGATCTGCAGGTGCCGGACTCGCACGTGGCGCTGAACAAGATAATCGGCTCCGACGGTGCCGAACAGCAGATTCTGCGCTTCAACTTGCCCTTCGGCAGCGCAGCGAAGGGCGAGTACGGCACCTACTTCATCGGCTATGCACGAACGCCCACGGTGATCGAGCAGATGCTGCGCAACATGTTCCTCGGGACCGCCACGGCCGGCCACGACAGGCTTCTCGACTTCTCCGAAGCCGTCACCGGCGCGCTCTTCTTCGTACCCAGCATGACCTTCCTCGAGGACCTCCCGGGCCCGGCGACCCTCGGCCGGGCGGGCGTACTGCCCTCTCCGGCGCCGGCCCGAAACGGCCGGCACGAGGCCGTGCCCTCGTGAACGGGCTCACGGGGCAGAGGGGGGAGTTTTGTCCGGCGAGGGGGGAGACCACCCGAACACTGGTCTTTGGAGTCCAGTATTGGCCTGCATACCGACCTCGGCACAGGTAACCTGGCCGACGTGGCGGGACAGGCGCGCAAAAACGGCGAAATTCGTCTGACCGAGCGAGGACGAGCGACTCGAGAACGCATTCTGAGAGCTGCTGCGGACATGACGCGTGTCAAGGGTGTCGCTCTCACGACGCTTGACGATGTCAGGGCGGCCAGTGGAACGAGCAAGTCCCAGCTGTACCGTCACTATCCTGACAAGGATGCGTTGATGCGGGACGTTGTCGCCTTGAGGGCTGAAGAAGTGCTCGAACGTCAGCACCAGCTGCTGCGGCGGCTCAATTCCTTGCGTGGACTCGAGTGCTGGCGTGACGCTCTGGTGGAGCGCAACGGGCTGCGCAATGAGGTGTACGGCTGTGCACTCGGCTCCCTGGTCGGCGAGCTGGCCGGCCAGGGCGAAGAGACGCGGCAGGAGCTGGCTCGACACTTAGCTGCCTGGGAGGGCCTCCTGGAGGCAGGCCTCGCAAGAATGAGTGACTCCAGGGTCCTCCGCGCGGACGCCGACGTCGGAAGGCTCGCGACCGGACTCATGGCCGCGCTGCAGGGAGGCTACCTCCTTGCCCAGATGGCGCGAGACGTTGAGCCCATGCGCGTCGCTCTCGACATGGCAATCGCTCACGTCAAGACGTACGCAGTGCCTGCTGGAACCGCGTCCCCAGGAGCTGAAGCCGACACGCGCCACGGAAGTCGCGCCGGCTCCTGACTCACATCGAGCAGCGCTCGAAGGCCGTAGACACCCGCTGACCGGACAGCGGTGCGTTACGACTCGATCACGGAGCGGCCCGTCGCGGGTGCCGCGACAGGTCGAGGGCCGGTCACTGGTTTCACTCACCCTGCGGGCAGCGTGCACGACTCCACCCTGCCTGTCGGGGCTGACACCTGCCTTCACGGATGCGGCCCGGCCGCCCGCATCCGGCGGAGCGGGGCATGGCGAGCCGCGGAGAGAGCCGGGCTCCTCGCTCCGTCTCGCGGCGGCTCTTCTCGGCCCGGCAGTGTTCAAGTTCTCACAAAGAGTGGGCAACGCTCAGCCCTGAAGAGGACTATTTAGTCCTGAACGTGGGAGCGGCCTGGGGTACGTTGGGGCAGCGCAGCCCCCCGGTGGGGCAGCCAGGCAGCCCACCTCACAATGGACTTCAGGACGATTAGAGACCATGCACGCAGGAGTCCAGTTCTCAGTCCTTGGCCCGGTTCGACTGCACAAGCAGGGTGTGGAGGAATCCGCGGGTCAGCCGAGGCAGTGCGCGGTCCTTGCCTCGCTGTTGCTCAGGTCCGGCAGGCCGGTCAGCCTTCCCAGGCTGGTGGAGGATGTGTGGGGCGATGAGGCTCCTGCGTCGGCGGTGGGTTTGGTGCGGACGTACGTGTATCGGCTCAGGCAAGCCCTGGGTGATCAGGGTGGCAGTGCCGTCCGGCTCGTCGACGGGGGCTACCTGCTGCGCATCGAGCCTGACGACCTGGACCTGAACCGCTTCAAGGAGACGACGGCCAGAGCGCGCGAGGCCCGCGGCAGCGGAGACGTCACGCTCGCAGCGGATCTGCTCTCGGAGAGCCTGGGCATGTGGAACGGGGTTGCGCTGGCCGGCGTGCCGGGACCGTTCGCCGGCATGCAGCGCGGTGTCCTGAATGAGCTGCGTCTGGCGTGCATCGAGGAACAGTTGGCGTGCGAGGTTGAGCGTGGCCGTTATGCGGAGGCCGCCGCGGAACTGGCGGCTCTGCTCGTCGAGCACCCTCTGCGCGAGCGTGTGTGCGGGCTTCTCATGACCGCGTTGTGTGGCGCGGGCCGGCAGTCCGAGGCCTTGACGGCCTATCACACGACCAGTCACCTCCTGCGTCAGCGTCTGGGTGTCAGCCCGTCGCCAGAACTGCGGCAGGTGCACGAGCGCATACTCTCCGGGCGGTTCCAGCTCCCGCGGACCTCCGGGCACCCGGTCGCCCAGCACGCCCTTGCCTCGCCTCAGGTACTGACACAGCTGCCCGCGGCGTTGCCGAGCCTTGTCGGACGGGAGAGAGAACAGGAGCAGGTCGAGCGATTGGCGGACGACGCAGCGGCGTCGTCCTCGGTGCCTGTCTGCGTAGTCGGCGGGATGGCGGGTGTCGGCAAGACGGCTTTCGCAACGACCGTTGCTCGCCGCCTTGCAGAACGCTTCCCCGACGGTCAGCTCTTCGCGGCCCTGCACAGTGCTGGACCGCAGGCCGGGCCCCGCGATCCAGCGGGAGTTCTTGCGGACTTCCTGCAGGCCATGGGGGTGCGGCGGCAGGACATGCCCGAGTCGTCGCAGGCGCGAGGGCGGATGTTCCGGGGATGGCTGGCCAAGCGCCGCATGCTCGTCGTGCTCGACGACGCCTGGAGCACGGAGCAGGTCAGAGATCTCCTGCCGGGAAGCCCAGGTTCGATGGCGATCGTCACCAGCCGCGTACAGCTCCACACGCTCGTGGCGTCTCATCAGGCGCTGCCGTTGACGCTGTTTCCGCTGGATCAGGCCGACGCGCGCAGTTTCCTCGCCCGCCGTCTCGGAGTCGCCAGGACAGCAGCCGAGCCCGAAGCGGTCGATCGCATCATCGAGTTCGCCGGGCGCCTCCCCCTCGCCCTGGCCAACGTCGCCGCCCGAGCGGCATACCGCCCTCAGATGTGTTTGGCGAGCCTGGCCGACGAGTACGCCTCGCCCGAGCACCGCGTACTGGACGCTTTCGCGAGCGAAGAGGACCCCGTACTCGACGTCCGCGCTTCCATCGCCCGGTCGTATCACCGGCTCGACCCGGAGACGGCCGCTCTCTTCGGTGCTCTGGGCGCCCGGCCTCACGGGATGTTCGCCGCCTGCGAGGCCGCGAACACGGCCGATCGGCCCGAACAACAGGTACGCCGGACGCTGTCGCGGCTGATCCAGGAACATCTCATTTCCGAGGTCGGTCCGGGCAGGTACAGCTGGAACCGGCTTGTTGCCGCGTTCGCTGCCGAGCAGGCGGGATCCGACGGATCTGAGGAGGCCGGTCAAGCACCTACGACCTGACCGAAGACCGGCACATGGGCGTGCTTCGCAAAAGGACCTTGAAGTCCACTCTTCGTCCTGCTAACCTGCACACGCAGTAGTCTTTCCCGTGTGGCGGAACAGGCGAGCGGCAACGGCGCCCGGCTGACTGAGCGCGGGCGGGCGACCCGAGAGCGCATTGTGCGCGCGGCCGCCGAGATGATGCACGTCAAAGGCGCGACTCTGACAACCCTCGACGATGTCAGGGCGGCCAGCGGGACCAGTAAGTCGCAGCTCTACCGTCACTACCCCGACAAGGATGCGCTGGTGCGGGACGTTGTCGCCTTGCAGGCTGCACAAGTGCTCCAAGGCCAACAGCAGCTGCTGCGAAGGCTGAGCTCCCTTCGAGGGCTGGAGCGCTGGCGGGACGCAGTGGTCGAACACAACGCGCTCCGAAACGGAGCATACGGCTGTCCACTCGGTTCACTCGCAAGCGAGTTGGCCGATCAGGACGAAGCCGCGCGCAAGGCGATCCTCCGATATTTCGACACCTGGGAAGGGCTGCTCAAGGCCGGCCTCGACCGGATGAAGGACACGGGAGTCCTCCGGGCGGACGCGGATACCGAAGAGCTCGCCACCGGCCTCATGGCTGCTCTTCAAGGCGGCTACGTCCTTGCGCAGACGGCCCGGGACGTGAGGCCCATGAGGATTGCCCTCGATATGGCCATCGACCACGTGAAGGTGTTCGCGGCCGCTGCCGACGACGCCACTCCGCCCGGTGAGGGCGGGTGAAGGCACTGAAACCGAGCCCAGCCCCGCGCGAAGGCAGCCGGGCTCGGCAGAGGCCGGGCCTGCGTTCGCTCAAAAAAGAGGACTATTCAGTTCAGAATGGGTCTCGCGGGCGCATGGCGGAGCGAGCCGAGATCGCGCCGGGGGGAACCAGCGGCAGACTGAGCGACACGACGGCCGTGCAGCGGGTGTCACCGGGGCGCGGGCGCGGTCCGTCACGGTGACGCGCGCGGTCTTCGTACTGCTCTGACGCTTGCCGAGTCGGCGCGATCCCCGTGCGCGACCCCGGCCCGCCGGACCGGGGGGACGGGGACTGCCGCCCGAGGTGCTGTCGGCCCCGCAGCGACGGGTGCGCAGGCTCATGGCGTCACGGATGGAACCGCCACCGGCCTTCAGAAATGACATCCCCTTTGCCATCCCTGACGCGGACGGCCGTCTCGTCGTCGATGAAGTAGAGCGGGAAGTCCGCCCGCGCAGCGATGCGATCCGCCCAGGCGTCGTCCCGTTCGGGGAAATCCGGTGAGTACAGGTGAGGCTTGAGATACCAGTCGAAGCGGCCGAACGGCGGCTCCACGGTCCTCGCGCCGAGTACATGGAGGTCCGTGCTGTCGCCGATGACGTCGGCGGAGTGAGCGGTGAGATGACGGCTGAAGATCATCGACCCGGCGCTGAAGCCCACGTAGACCCGGCTCTCCAGCGCCTCCAGGAAGCCGTCGGCCAGGCCGTTGCCGGTGATGCTGCGTGCGAGGTGTTGACGTGCTCCCTGGCCTGAAGTCCGGGATCCCCGGCGTGAACGCCGGGGCTTTCTGCAAAGAACCCGGTAATGGCTGCCGCCCCCGACGTAGATGACGTCGGCGTGGAGCAGCCGGTCGAGCACCATCTGATGGGGCAGGCCATTCAGCTCCAGGACGTCGAACTCCCGCCAGCCGCGTCGTCGCGCCGGTGCGCACCAAGACCCCGGCCGAGTGGGCCGCCGGCTGAGACCGGGAAGACCGGAGGCACGTTCTGACCCGCGAATACACGGTGGAACCAGTTGCGCCGGCTGTCCCGTGACCGAGCCCCGCCTGCCCGGGCCGGCCGTGCCTCACGCTCCGCACCCCGTACGACTTTACCGACCTTTTACAACCTGTGGTGATCCTGTCTCGTCTCTCGGCTCGATCCATCACGCAGTCCGCCCGGCCACAGCCGGGCCGATCGAACGAAAGAGAGCGATTCATGCGCCGAACAGTCCTCAGCGCCACGGCGGCCGCCTGCGTCGCCGTGCTGGCGAGCACGGTGCCCGCGTTCGCCGATGGGGCGAACGCGTCTGCGTCCGAGCGTCCCTCTTCCGCCCCCGCACCGTCCGCCCGGCCGAGTGTGCCGGACGGCGCGGAGCCGAGCGCGGTCCCCACCCGGGAACCGAGCCGGGCGGCGGCCCCCGTGGCGACTGCCGCGCCGGGCAAGGCGCGCGGCCAGGTCCGTGTCGTCCCCAGCGGCGCGCCTGACACCGGCGTGACCACCGGCTCCGACGGCTCCGGCTCGGACAGCATGCTGTTCGGCGGCGGTGCCGCCGGTGCCCTCGCGGTGGGCGGCGCGGCGGTCTTCGTCGTGCGCCGCCGCCGGCAGGCGACCGGGGCATGACCCGTCTCTCCGGGCGCGCGTTCGTCACCGCGGTGCTGGCCTCGCTGCTCGTGAGCTGCGCCGGCCATGGCGGTGACGGGGTGTCGGCCACCCGCCCCAGCGGCACGCACGTGTCCGCCCATTCCTCCGCGGACCCGGCGAACGAGCCGAACGCGCGGGGCCGCTCGGTCCCGGCGCGGCTGGAAATTCCCGAGATCGGCGTCGACACGCCGGTCATGAGACTCGGGCTGGCGCAGGACGGCACCGTGCAGGTGCCTCCGATCACCGCGCACGACCAGGCGGGCTGGTATCAGCACTCCCCGACGCCGGGCCAGTTGGGCCCGTCGGTCATCCTCGGTCATGTCACGGTCGGTGCCTACGGGGACGGCGTCTTCCGCCACCTCGACCGGCTGCGCCGGGGTGACGGGATCACGGTGCGTCTGGAGAACGGCCGATCGGCCGAGTTCACCGTCACCTCCGTACGGACCGTCGCGAAGGACGACTTTCCGACACAGGAGGTCTACGGCGACGTCGACCGGCCCGAACTGCGGCTCATCACATGCGGCGGGCCCCGCACCGGCGACGGCTACCTCGACAACCTGATCGTCTTCGCCGCGCTGAGCGGCGCGAGCCACTGACCCGCCCCCGCTCGCCCCGATCCCGGGCCGATGGAACGTACACCGTCGGTCCGGGCTCTTCCCCACGGGCGTCTTACATGCACCGGGGCGCGACGAGAGACCTCACCCCCTACGGAGAGCAGTGAAACGGTCCCGCGAGAAGGCGGCAGCAGAGCTGTTCGCCGCTCTCTACCCGCGCCTGGCCGGCTGGTGCCGCCGCCTGGTCGACGACGACGAGACCGCCCACGAAGTCGCGTCGGAGGCGTTCACCCGCCTCTGGGCCCGCTGGACTTCTGTGTCGGAGCCCCGCGGTTTCCTCTACGTGACGGCCGCCAACATCGTCCGGGACCACTGGCGCAAGCTGGAGCGCGAACGCAAGGCGATGCGGCGCGTCACCGTGGAGGCGTCCGTCCTCCCGCCCACCGAGCAGACCGACCCCTCGATCCGTCTGCTCGTCCAGGCGCTCCCCGAACGGCTGCGCATACCGACCCTCCTGCACTACTACGCTGACATGCCGATCCGGGAGGTGGCCCTGCTGACCGGGCGCAAGGAAGGAACCGTCAAGGCCGACCTGCACGCGGCCCGCGCACTGCTCCGTGCCCACCTGAGGAGAAGCCTTGATCACGTTCAATGACGACGGTCCGGACTTCGAACCCGACGACCACCTCGCCGTCATCATGCGGCCGCCCTCCAAGCACCTCGCCCCGCCCCCCGGCCGGTTCGAGGAGATCCGCCGTGGCGCGGCCCGCCGCCGCGTCCTGCGTGCTGCCGTCGCAGCCGGCGCGACCTGTGCGGTCGCCGCTCTCCTCGCCACACCATTGCTGCGCGCCACCCACGAGGGCCCCACCGCCCCGACGGTTCCCCTCGCCCCGCCCCCCGCGAGCAGTCCCACGGTCCCACCGACCTCGTCCGACTCGGCTCCCGGGGGCGTCACTCCCAGCCCCAGCGCCCGCCGCACGACGGGTAAGAGGACCATTGCCACCCGTCTCCCGGCCACCACCGCCTCACCCTCCGCCGCCTCCTCGACCACTCCGACAGGACCCCGGCGTCCGACGTCCGCGCCTGGCCGGGGCACGGTGGAGCCATCGACGGACCCGGCGCGCTTCGCGTCCCCGTCCGCGGCCGGTACTCGCCCCTGAACCCGGGGCCGGGAAGAGGGAAGGCGGCGCCAACGCGCCGTCGGCCGCCCCGGTTCGCCCCTTCCGGGTCCCGGACGGCCTGCCGTCGGCCGGCCGGGTGGGCCATCCCGGTTCGGCCTTCCGGGCCGCGGACGGTCTGCCGTCGGCCGGCTCCGCCGCGGCGATGCCCGCCATGGGCCGGGACGACGTGCCAGGGGCGGGCGGAGGGCGGCGCGCCGGCGAGAGAGCCCGCCGGTGTTCGTACTCACGCCTTCTGCTACTTTTCGGCGCGCTGTCGGTCGAGGGGAGCAGTGGCGGTTCCACAACGTCTTCGAAAGCCCGTCATCTCACTGGCGTGCCTGGTTGTGGTGGTGGCGATCGGCTGGGGCGGGACGCATGTGTGGCACACATGGCGGGCGCACCAGAAGATCGATGAGGCCTGCGCCGGGCTTGTACCGGCCGGACGAGTCCTCGCGCTCTCCCCGGCGGGAGGGACCATCTCGCATCGCACGGCCGAGGAGGGCACGATCGATCTCGATGCCGGCATGCCCCAGGACTGCGAGATCTTCAGCACGAAAGCAGGCGAGGCGTACCGCACGCACAGCGGCGAGCGGTGGTTCTTCACGGGCGCGGTGGGTGTCCTGCCCTCGGACGAGACCTGGAAGCCGGAAAACTGGATGGACCGGCCTCTTCGCGACCAGCGGCCCAACTACCCCGACGAGCCGCTCGGTGGCGGCGTCGCGGGCGTGGTCACGAACTCCGGTGTCACCGTGGAACTGCCGTGCGCCGCGGGCCAGGCGAGCGGGCAGCCGATCAAGGCACTGTGGGCACGAGCGACGCTCGAGGCCCGCAAGCCGCCGTTCACCAAGGACGGTCAGGTGACCTCCCACGACCGCGACACCCTCGCCCGTATCGCCGTGGACACCGCGAACAACTTGGCGGAGCGCCTGGGTTGTGCGGACAGGCTGCCTGATCCGCCCGAGAAGATCCCCGCCCTGCCGAAGGGCCCGATCCCGGCCGCTCGGGCCGAGGGCACCTGCGCCTGGTATCGCGAGGGCGGCTTCGCGCGCCAGGACGGTTTCCCGGATCAGGTCCTGGAAGCCCGTACGGACGGCAAGGTCTGGGACGAACGGTGCCTCCTGGTGCTCAGCGGCGCCCGTGCGGACGGGCTGTGGCGGGACGAAGCGGACACGCGCCGTCGGCATCCGCCGCACCCGGACATGGTCGGCGCATGGTGGGTCTCCTTGCACACGTACTCGGGGGAGCAGGCGAAGAAGGTGGCGGAGACCGTACCGGGCAAGGCCGGCCACAGTGATGACGTCGGCTGGTGGGCGTCCTCCGTCTGCGACGGGAAACCCCAGATCCACACGATGACCATGGCCTACGGGTACGAGGAGCTCAGGAAGACGGCGTTCGAGCAGGTCTTCCGCGCCTACGTCTCGGACGTCGCCGCCCGCCGCAACTGCACGGACACCACGCTCCCCGCCTCGTCCACCTTCCACGGCGACCACTGAGGTGCGTTCTCGGGAAGGACGCCGGCCGTTGTGTGCCTTCAACGAGCAGTTGCTGACCGGCTCGCCCCGCTCGTGAGGAGGCCGTGGCCTTGAGCCCGCCCTCGCCGAGACGCCACGACGAAGCCGGTCGACACGTTGACGCCTCGTCGAACTCGCGGTGCATGCGGTCGACCGGACTCAGCCCGTGAGCGATGCCGGTCGCGTCCGTGGCGTCCCGGGTGCCGGTGTCCGTCGACCGGGCGGAGAGGTGTGACAGGACACGACCGTTGCATGCCTGCCGGTTGACCGTGCGAGGCCGACCTGGGTACGTTCTCACATGGGAACGATTCCAGTCGGGCGACCTCGGACGCCGCGCGGACAGAGGGGCGAGTTGTGGTGGCGACAGCATCGGGCGGGGTGTGGCTGGGTCGCTCCGAGGGGCGCATCGAGATACGGACCGAGACCTACGGCATGAGTGTGGCCGCTGATGGCCGCACTGCCCGAGTGTTCGCCCCCGACGGCGGCTGGGACGCCGATGGCCGGGGTCCACAGGTGGCCGTCCTCCAGCTGTTCGGGGCGCTGGACACGCTGGACGGGCCGGACGAGACCGCCGGAACGACCCCGCCGGTGCTCCTGCGCCGGCATCCGTACCCCGTCATCGAGGCCGAGCGGCGCAGCACCCGCTGGGAGAGGGCGGCCGTGCGCATCGAGTGCCGCCCGGAAGCGGTGGAGCTGTCCTGGTCGGTACGGGGCAGCGGGACCCTGGGGGAGGTGCACCTGCTGGCCGGGCGTTCCGTGCTGCCCGGTGGCGGCGGGTACCTGCCGAGCGGCAGTTCCTTCCGCACGCTCTTCTCGCCGAACCCGGGCGACCCCCGCCGCCTGGTGCGTGGCGCCGGCGAGAGCGCGGTCGTGGGAGTGGTGGGGGACGCCCGGCCGGGGCGCGGGCACTGGTTCTTCACGCCCGCTCCGCTGTGCCTGGCGCTGACCACCGCGCCGGCGGTGGAGGACCCCGGGCGGCCCGTTCCCGAGGGGTGGTGGTCGCTCGCCGTCGACGCCCCGGTATCGGACATGACGTTCACGCAGCTCGCCTACGTCCCGGCGGACGGCGGGTTCGCCCTGCGTCTGGACTACGAGGGCCACACCAGGGTGGACGGCGAATTCCGCACGCCGGCGGTGGTGTTCACACCGGGCAGCCCCGACCCCTACGAGGCGCTGCGCCGTTACCGGGCCCGGCTCGTCTCCCGCGGCACGGTGCCGGCAGGCCCGAGGCACCGGCGTCCCGACTGGTGGTCGGCGCCGATGTTCTGCGGCTGGGGAGCGCAGAACCACGAGGCGCGCGTGACCGGCCGGGCTGCCCAGGCCCTGGCCGGCCAGGCCGAGTACGACCGCTATCTCGCGCACCTCGCCGACCAGGGCATCGAGCCGGGCACGATCGTCATCGACGACAAGTGGCAGCTGCAGTACGGCACCTGCGAGCCGGACCCGGACAAGTGGCCCGACCTGCGGGGGTGGATCGCGGCCCGCCGAGAACGCGGGCAGCGCGTCCTGCTGTGGTGGCCCGCCTGGCTGTGGGAGGGCCTCGCCGAGGAGTTGTGCGTCCGTAACCCCGAGGGCGTGCCCGTCGCACTCGACCCGGGCAACCCCGTGGCCCGCAAGGCGCTCGAGGACGGCGTGGCCCGCATGCTCGGCGACGGGCCGGGCGGCCTGGGAGCGGACGGGCTGAAGATCGACTTCACCGCCCGCACGCCCAGCGGTGCGGCCCTGACCCACCACGGTCCGCGCTGGGGGATCGCCCTGCTGCACCAGCTGCTGTCCACGGTGTACGACGCGGCCAAGCGCGTGAAGCCGGACGCGCTCGTCATCACGCACACCCCCCACCCGGGCTTCGCCGACGTCACCGACATGGTGCGGCTCAACGACATGCTGCGCCTGGACGACCCCGAACCCGACGCCCCGATCGTGCCGCAGATGCGACACCGGGCCGCCGTGGTCGCCGCCGCCTGCCCCGACCTGCTCGTCGACACCGACGACTGGTGCGTGCCCGACCGGGAGCAGTGGCGGGCCTACCTGGCCGCCAAGCCCGACCTGGGCGTACCCGCGCTGTACTACAGCACCCACATCGACCGCACCGGGGAGCCGCTCGGCCCCGAGGACTACGCCGCCCTACGGTCCGCGTGGCGCGCCTGGGACGGGCGCCGCCGCGTGCACGCCTGACACCCCTCATCCGACCGGGACCACGGGAGAACCATGCTGATCGGCACGGACGTTTTCCGCTTCCAGGACACCTGCCACGTGTACGTGCTGCGCCGTGGGCGGGAGGCGGTGCTCATCGACTTCGGCAGCGGCGAGATCCTCGACCGCCTCGGCGACTACGGAGTCGACCGGGTCACCGACGTGCTGATCACCCATCACCACCGCGACCAGGTACAGGGGTTGGCACGGGCGGCGCGCGCCGGCATCAGGATCTGGGTGCCGCCGGTGGAGCGGGACCTCATCGAGAACGTCGACGAGCACTGGCGCACCCGGCCGCTCGACAACGACTACGACGTGCGCCAGGACCGGTTCTCCCTGCTGGAGCAGGTCCCGGTGACCGGCAGCGTGGCCGAGTACCGCACCCGCTCCTACGGGCCGTTCGAGGTGTTCACCCTCCCCACCCCCGGCCACACGGTCGGCTCCGTCAGCTACCTGGTGGAGGTCGGCGGAAAGCGCCTCGCCTTCGTCGGCGACCTGATCCACGGCGAGGGCCGGGTGTGGTCGCTGGCGGCCACCCAGTGGGCGTACACGGGAGGCGAGAGCGCCGGCATGGAGGGCGTCGCCGCCACGGCCCTGTCCTGCCGGCAACTGCTCGACCACGCGCCCGCCATGCTGCTTCCCTCGCACGGGGAGCCGGTGACCCGTCCGCGTGCCGCAGTGGCCCGGCTGCGGTCCGCACTCCAGGAACTGCTGGACTCACGCCGCAGACGCCCCTGGGATCTGGACGCCATGCTGGACGACCCCTGGGAGCAGGTGACGCCCCACCTGCTGCGCAACCGCACCAGCAACGCGCTGACCTACGCGCTGCTCTCCGACCACGGCACGGCGCTGCTGCTGGACTTCGGATACGACCTGACCACCGGCCTGCCCGGCGGGCACGACCGCTCCAGCCGGCGGCCCCTGCTGGCGTGCCTGCAGTCGCTGCGGCGCGTGCACGGCATCGACCGGGTCGAGGTGGCGCTGCCCACCCACTACCACGACGACCACGTCGCCGGATTCAACCTGCTGCGCGAGGTGGAGGGCACCGCCGTCTGGTCGCCCTCCAACGTGACCCCGGTGCTCCAGGACCCCAACCGCTGGGACCTGCCCTGTCTGTGGTTCGACCCCATCCCGGTGGACCGCGACCTCCCGCTCGGCGCGCCCGTCACCTGGCGCGAGTACGAGATCGGCGTGCACGAACTGCCGGGCCACACCCTGTACGCGGCCGCGTACGCCTTCGAGGCGGACGGGCGCCGCATCGTGGCGACCGGGGACCAGCAGACCACGGAGTGGCGGCCGGGGGAGCAGCCCGAAGTGCTCAACTACCAGTACCGCAACCGCTTCAGGATCGACGACTTCCGCCGCAGCGCCGAGCTGTACCGCGCCCTGAACCCCGAACTGATGATCAGCGGCCACTGGACGCCTCGCAAGGTCACCCCGGACTACCTGGACATGCTCCTGGAGGAGGGCGAGCGGGTGGCGCGGCTGCACCGCGAACTGCTGCCCCCGGACATCGACTTCGACGCCGAAGGCTTCGGCGCCCGGATCACTCCCTACCGTTCGGCGGTGGAACCGGGCCGGACCCTGGTGCTGGAGGTCTGCGTGCGCAACCCCTTCCCGACGGCACGCACCGCCCGGGTGCGGATGGTCCTGCCGCGGGGCTGGGCGGCCCGGCCCGCCGAGCAGGAGGCGAAACCGCAGGGGGGCGGCGAGGCCACCTTGGTGTTCGAGGTGACCGTCCCCCGGGGGGAGAGCGGCGTCCGGCGGCGGGTGGCCGCGGACCTCACCGTCGGTCGGATGCGGTTCGGACAGCAGGCCGAGGCACTGGTCACGGTGGCCCCACGGCGGCCGCGGCAGGACGGCGACGCGCCCGGGGGAGCGGGAGCGTGAGGCGAGGCCGCCCAAGGAGGCGTTCGACCGCGGTACGGCGCTGCGATCACGTTATTGTGCCAGCAGCGCCTTCCACCGTGCGCGGACACGGCCGCCGGACGGTGTGGAGGCAGGGCGGACTTCGGGGCGAGGGGGCAGCGGCGGATGGCTGATCGCGCAAGGGACGTACCGGTCGCCGGGGGCGAAGGCGACAGGAACGCGTCCGCGGTCGGGCGACGGCGCCCCACCCTGCACGACGTGGCCAGGGAGGCGGGCACGTCCCGCTCCACCGCGTCGCGGGCGCTCAGCGGGCAGGGCTATGTGGCCGCGCACATCCGTGCGGACGTGCTCGCGGCCGCTCAGCGCATCGGCTACGTTCCGGACGCTCTGGCGCGCACGCTGAAGGGGCAGCGCAGCAATGTCGTCGGGCTGCTCGTCTCCGATCTGCGCAACCAGTTCTACGCGGAGCTCGCCGCGGGCGTGGAGCAGGCCCTGCGCGCGGCCGGGTACCAGATGGTGCTGGTGGACGACCACGGCGACCCCGGACAGGAACTCGAGGGAGCCAAGGCGTTCGTCGCCATGCGGGCCACGGGCGTCGTGCTCACCCCGGCTGCCGCGGCGGCCACCGAACTGCTCGTCGAGCGGGGCGTGAGCGTGGTGGAGGCCGACCGGCGCTCCGGGGCCCGCGGGTGCGACTCGGTGGTCATCGACAGCGAGCACGGTGCCCGGCAGGCCACCGAGCACCTGCTGGACCTCGGCCACCGGCGCATCGCGCTGCTGATCGACGAGACGAAATGGGCCACCGGCGCCGAACGGCTGCGCGGCTACCGCGCCGCCCACCGCGCCGCCGGCGTGCCCGTCGACCGGCGGCTGGTGCTCGACCTGGAGTTCCAGGCCGCGGACGCCAGGTCCCGGGTGGCGGAACTGCTGGACAGCCACCCGGACGTCACCGCCATCTTCGCCGTCAACAACCTGATGGCCGAGACGGTCTGGCTGGAGCTGCGCCGACGCGGTCTCGCCGTGCCCCACGACGTGTCGCTGGTGTCGTTCGACGACCTGGCCTGGATGCGGATGGTGGAGCCCGGTCTCACCGCCGTGGCGCAGCCGACCTACGAGATGGGGCGCAGGGCGGCCGAGTTGCTGCTCCGGCGGATCGCCGAGCGGGAAGCCGCCGCGGAGCCGAAGAGAGGCCGGGCAGGGCGTCGCATCCAGGAGACGCTGGAACCGACGCTGGTGCTGCGCGGCTCGACCGCGGCGCCGGCCGGTTCGGCCGGAGCCTGAACCCGGCCGTCCCGGCCGCCGTCCCAGCGCGTCCCGGCCGCCCCGGGGCGGGTGACGTGCGCTGACGCGTGCGGGCCCACATCAAGTGCCGCCGGAGTATTGACGGGCCTTCAACGACCTGAGTACGTTCCCATGTGGGAACGATGCCACACCGGCCCGCGGCCGGACGGCACCCGCTGCCGCACCCTCGGCGAGCCCTCCCGACCTGTCGCAGCAGCCGAGGCGGCTCGTTTCGTCCGCAGGACCACGGCCCGCCGGGCCTTTCCGGCACCGCCACGAACGGATCGAAGGACTGACACCACAGGTGAGCACCGAACCAAGCCGCGTTCTGGACTTCCCCGTCGGCTTCCTCTGGGGCACGTCCACCTCCGCCTATCAGGTGGAGGGCGCCACGGACAGCGACGGACGCGGCGAGTCCGTGTGGGACCGCTTCTGCCGCGTCCCCGGGGCCGTGGAGCGCGCGGAGAGCGGCGAGGGCGCCTGCGACCACTACCACCGGGCGGCCGAGGACATCGAGCTGATGGCGGGCCTCGGCGTCAACGCCTACCGGTTCTCGCTGTCCTGGCCCCGGATCGTCCCCGACGGGCACGGCGAGGTGAACAAGCGGGGCGTCGACCACTACGACCGCCTGATCGACCAGTTGCTCGCCCGCGGCATCAGCCCGCTCGTCACCCTCTACCACTGGGACCTCCCGCAGGTGCTGCAGGAGCGCGGCGGCTGGCGGGCACGCGAGACGGCCGACCGGTTCGCCGAGTACGCGGCCGTCTGCTTCGAGGCCTACGGCGACCGGGTGCAGGACTGGGTGACGATCAACGAACCCTGGATCGTGGGCCTCCTCGGACATCAGCTGGGTCTGCACGCACCCGGCGAACGGGACATCGCGGGGTCGGTGCGCGCGATGCACCACCTCCTGCTGGGCCACGGCAAGGCCGTCCAGGCCCTGCGGGCGAGCCGTCCGCAGGGCAGGGCAGGCGTGGCGTTCAGCCTCTTCCCGCACGTGCCCCACACCGCCGGCGAGGAGGACCGGCTGGCGGCCCACGCCTCCGACGGCTACGTCAACCGCTGGTTCCTCGATGCCGTGCAGAACGGCCGCTACCCCGAGGACATGCGCGAACACTGGGAACGGGCCGCCGGCCCGCTGGACTTCGTCCGCGACGGCGACCTGCCCGTGATCGGCGCCGGCAGCGACTTCCTCGGGGTCAACTACTACACGCGCCGGATCGTCAGCGCCCGCCGGCAGCCCACCGACGGCCCCTTCCCCTGGCGGGTCGAACCCGGCCGGCCGGACGTGGCGCGCACCGACCTCGACTGGGAGATCGTGCCGGAGGCCCTCACCGACCTGCTGGTCCAACTCCACGACAGCTACGGGGACGTACCGGTTCTCATCACGGAGAACGGCGCCGTCTTCAACGACGAGCCCGGCGAGGACGGCGCCGTGCACGACACGCGGCGCACCGACTTCCTGCACCGCCACCTCATCGCCGTGCACCGCGCGATCCAGCAGGGCTGCCCGGTCCGCGGCTACTTCCACTGGTCCTTGATGGACAACTTCGAGTGGGCGATGGGCTACCGGCCCCGGATGGGCCTGGTGCACGTCGACTACGCGACACAGCGCCGCACCGTCAAGGACAGCGGCCACTGGTACGCCCGGGTCGCGCGCGCCAACGCGATCCCGGCCGCCGTGACCGCGTGAGCACGACCGGTCCGCCGTAGGCGCCAGGACCGTCCGCGTCCCCTTCGAAAAACCGCCCCTTCCCAGAAGATCCGCCACTCAATGAGGAGTTCGACATGGTCACTCGACGACGCTTTCTGGCCGGCTCGATAGGAGCGCTCGCCCTCGCTTCGGCCAGCGCCTGCGGTGGTGTCGGCGCCAAGAGCGGCACCGGGGGCGGCAAGGCCGGCGCGGGAGCGTTGTCGACCCAGGGCTTCGGCAAGCCCGACGACGTCGGACAGGCCCGCATCGACGCGTTCAAGAGCGCCTACCCCAAGGTGAAGCTCCACATCAACGAGGGGGACTTCGACCCGCAGCAGTTCCTGTCCGCGGTCTCCAGCGGCAACGCGCCGGACCTGGTCTACCTCGACCGCGACCTCGTCGGCAGCTACGCCGCGAAGGGTGTGATCCAGCCCCTGGACGACCGGATCGCCGGCGCGGGCATCGACACCGGCGCCTACCGCAAGGCCGCCCTCGACGAGGTGACGATCGACGGGAAGATCTACGGCGTCCCCGAGTTCTACAACACCCGCAACATCCTGGTGAACGGCAAGGCGCTCGACGAGGCGGGTCTGTCGCTGTCCGACCTGAGCACCAGCGACTGGGACCGGCTGCACAGCACGACCGTGAAGCTGTACAAGGCCGCCGGCCACCGCATCACCCGCATCGGGTTCGACCCCAAGCTCCCGGAGTTCCTGCCGCTGTGGGCGAAGGCCAACGGCGCCGACCTGGTCCATCCGGACGGCTCCCCGAACCTGGACGACCCGCGGATCGTCGAGGCGCTGACGTACGCCCTGAGCCTGATCGACGAGCAGGGCGGCTGGTCGCGCTTCAAGGCGTTCCGCGACACCTGGGACCTCTTTGGCTCCGGCAACCAGTTCGTGAAGAACCAGGCCGGCGCGTTCCCCTGGGAGGGCTGGTACGTCAACGTCCTGGTGCAGGCCTCGCCCAAGGTGGACCTTCGGTCGATCCCCTTCACCGACCGGCACGGCAAGCCGATCAGCTTCGAGAACGGCAGCGCCTGGTGTCTGCCGAAGGGCGCCGGCAACCCCGACGCGGCCGTCGACTGGATGAAGGTCATGACGAGCACCGACACCTGGCTGCGGGCAGGGGCGGCCCGCCAGGCCACCGTGGAGAAGAACAAGACCATGTTCACCGGGCTGTGGACCGCGAACAAGGAGGCCGACCAGAAGGTCAAGGCCACGTACGTCAAAGGCGGCCGGACCGGTTTCCACCAGGCCATCGAGCACTACTACGCATCCACCGACTACGCCTTCGCCGTCCCGGGCTCCAAGGCCGGCAGCGAGATCAAGACGGCCTGGCAGGAGGCGGTCAACCGGGCCCTGTCCGGTCAGCAGAAGCCGGCCGCGGCCATGAAGCAGGCCCAGGCCGAGGCGGGCAAGGCGTTCGAGGCGGCGAAGTGATGGCCACGCAGGCCACCCTTGCGCGGCCGGCCCCGGCCGCGCCCCGCTCGCGCACCAGGGACTGGCGGCAGATCCGCGCCGCCTACGGCTTCATCTCCCTGTGGATCGTCGGCTTCCTCGTCTTCACGCTCGGCCCCATGATCGCCAGCCTGGTGTTGTCGTTCACCGACTACAACTCGATCGGCACCGCGAAGAACGTGGGCTTCGCGAACTACCGCGAACTGTTCCAGGACCCCAAGGTGGCCCACGCACTGAGCAACACACTCGTGTACGTGGTCATCTACGTGCCGACCGCCATGGCCGTGGCCCTGGGCCTGGCGATGGTGCTCAACCGGGTGGGCCGGGCGGCGGGCTTCTTCCGCACCGTCTTCTACCTGCCGGTCATGACGCCGACCGTGGCCGCGGGCGCGCTGTTCCTGCTGCTGCTCAACGGCCAGCAGGGACTGCTCAACCGCACCCTCGCCCTGGTCGGCATCAGCGGCCCCAACTGGACGACCGACACCCACTGGGTCAAGCCCGGACTGGCCATCACCATGCTCTGGGGCGTGGGCGGAATGGTCGTCATCTACCTGGCGGCCCTCCGGCAGGTGCCCAAGGAGCTCTACGAGGCCGCCGAACTCGACGGCGCCGGGCCGTGGACCAGGTTCCGCCACGTCACCATCCCGATGATCAGCGGCTCCCTGTTCTTCACCATGATCGTCCAGACGATCGCGGGGCTGCAGATGTTCGACCAGGCCTACACGATGTTCTTCGGCGCCCAGCAGAACAGCACGTACTCCAACGAAGCGGCCCTGTTCTACGTCATCTACCTGTTCCAGCAGGCCTTCCAGTTCCTGCACATGGGATACGCGTCCGCCCTCGCCTGGCTGCTCTTCCTGATCACCATGGTCATCACCGCCGTGCAAGTACGTGTCTCGCGCCGGTACGTCTACTACGAAGGCGAGAAGCACTGATGAGCATTCCACGCACCGCGGTGGCACCCGCTCCCCATACCGACGGCGGCCGGGCCGGCACCCGCAACGAGGCCGGCCCCGCCGGCCCTGCGGCGGCCCGCAGGCCGGATGTGCGGCCCCTGCTCAAGCGGGGCCCCTACCTCGTCGTCCTGGCCCTGGCGGCCGTCGTGTTCACCTACCCGTTCATCTGGCTCATCAGCGCCTCGCTCAAACCGCGCACCGAGGTGTTCGACAACCTCCTGATCCCTCAGCACGTACAGGCGTCGAACTACACCGAGGTGTGGAACTACGCGCCGATGCTCACATGGCTGGGCAACAGCGTCGTGGTGGCACTGGCGGCGGCCGCGACGGTGACGATCAGCAGCGCGCTGGTGGCGTTCGGCTTCGCCTACTTCCAGTTCCCGGGGCGCAACGTGCTCTTCGGGCTGGTGCTCGGCACGATGATGCTGCCCCAGGCGGTCACCCTGATCCCGGTCTACCTGATCTGGGACCACCTGGGGCTGACCGGAACCCAGGTGCCGCTGTGGGCGCAGAACATCTTCGGCTCGTCGTTCTACATCTTCCTGCTGCGCCAGTTCTTCCTGTCGCTGCCCCGGGAGGTGTTCGAGGCCGCACGTGTCGACGGCTGCAGCTTCTTCGGGCTGTTCTGGCGCATCGCCCTGCCGCTGTCCCGGCCCGCCCTGGCGATCGTCTTCGTCTTCGAGATCCAGGCCAGTTGGAGCGATCTGCTCAAGCCGCTGGTCTACCTGCAGGACACCTCGCTGTTCACGATTCCGCGCGGCCTGAAGTCGATCATCGACACGTTCGGCAACGGCGGGGAGCAGCACTGGGAGATCATCGCGACGGCCAGCCTGATCGCCACCATCCCCATGATCATCATCTTCGCCTTCGCGCAACGGCACATCATCGACGGCATCGCCACCCAGGGCCGCAAGGGCTGAGGGCCCGGGTCCGAACGGCGCTGCGACGTGAGGGCATGACGAGAACGGCCGCCGCCGGCGGCCCGAAAGGCAGAACGTGAAGCTGACCATCATCGGGGGCGGCTCGACCTACACCCCCGAGATCGTCGACGGCCTGATACGCCTGCGAGACCGCCTGCCGGTGACGGAACTGGCGCTGCAGGACGTCTCTCAGGACCGGCTCGGCGTGCTCGCGGGGATGACCCGGCGGATGCTGTCCGCCGGCGGCCACCCCGCCGCCGTCACCACGCACACCGACCTCCGACCTGCGGTGGAGGGCGCCGACATCGTCCTGGTGCAGCTGCGCGTCGGCGGGCAGACCGCGCGCCTGCGCGACGAGACCCTGCCGCTGCGGTGCGACTGCCTGGGGCAGGAGACCACGGGCGCGGGCGGGCTGGCCAAGGCGCTGCGGACGGTGCCGGTGATGCTGGACATCGCCGCGAGGGTGAGGGCGGTCAACCCGACCGCCTGGCTCATCGACTTCACCAACCCGGTCGGCATCGTCACCCGCGCCCTGTTGCAGGCCGGACACCACCGCGTGGTCGGACTGTGCAGCGCGGCGGCGGTCTTCCAGCGGCACTTCGCCAAGGTGCTCGGCGTAACCCCCGACCGCATCACGCTCGACCACGTGGGTCTCAACCACCTGACGTGGGAGCGGCGGGTGCTGCTCGACGGCACCGACGTGCTGCCGCGCCTGCTCGCCGAGCACGCCGACCGGGTGGCTCCGGCCACGGGGCTTCCCGCCGGCCTCGTCCGCCGCCTGGGCACGGTGCCGTCGTACTACCTGCACTACTACTACAGCCACGACGAGGTCGTCGCACGGCAGCAGAAGGACGGCGTCCGCGCCCAGGAAGTCATGGAGATCGAGGACGAACTGCTGGCCCGGTACGCCGACGAGCAAGTGGCCACCAAGCCCGAGCTGCTGACCCGGCGCGGCGGTGCCTTCTACGCGGACGCCGCGCTGGACCTGATGGCCTCGCTGCAAGGCGGAGACGGCCGCACCCACGTCGTCAACCTGCGCAACGGCACGACGCTGCCGTTCCTGCCGGCCGACGCCGTCATCGAGGTGCCCGCGACGGTCGGCGAGAACGAGGCGGTGGCCCTGCCGGTGGAGCCGCTCGAGCCGCTGATCGCCGGGCTCGTCGCCCATGTCACCGCCTACGAGCACCTGGCACTGGACGCCGCCGTGCACGGCGGCCGCGACCGGGTGTTCCGCGCCCTGCTGGCCCACCCGCTGATCGCTCAGCACGACGTCGCCGACCGGCTGACCGACCTGATCCTCGCCGCCAACCGCGACCACCTGCCGTGGGCGGCGTGATGGCCCTCGTCCTCGCGGTCGACGGCGGCAACTCCAAGACCGACGTGGCGCTGCTGAACGAGGAAGGAGCCCTGCTGTCCTGGGTGCGCGGGCCGGGCAGCGCCCTCGGACCGCGGCAGAGCGCCGCCGTCGTCACCCAGTTGGCCACCGCGGCCGCGCACGACGCCGGACTGGATCCGGGCGAACTCGCCGGCGCGCACGCCGCCTGCTGCCTGGCCGGAGCCGATCTGCCCGTACAGGTCGAGGCCCTGCACACGGCCCTGACGGCCGAACGGGCCTGGGGCTCGGTGGAGGTGTGCAACGACGCCTGGGCACTGCTGCGCACCGGTGCCGAGCCGGGCGCTCGCGCGGTGGGCGTCGTCTGCGGGGCGGGACTGAAATGCGTCGCGCGTGCCGAGGACCAACGCTTCGAGTTCCCCGGGCTGGGCTGGCAGAGCGGTGACCTCAGCGGTGCGGGCGACCTCCTGGCCCGACAGGCGGTCCGGGCCGCGGCGCGGGACGAGGACGGCCGCGGCCCGGCCACCGCACTGCGGCAGGCGGTCTGCCGGCGTCTTGCCGTCACATCCGTCCGGGAGGTCGCCGAGCGGCTCCTGGCCCAGGAGCTGACGGAGCGCCAGTTGGGGGTGCTGGTCCCGGTGGTGCTCTGCCTGGCCGGCGACGGCGATCCGGTGGCCGTCACCCTCGTGGACGGCCTGGCCGTGGAGGTCGCCACCCTGGCGCGCAGCGCACGCAGGCGGTTCGCGCCGGCCCCGGCCGACTGGACCCTGGTCCTGGGAGGCGGGCTGTTCCGGGACCCCGACGGCCGGATGCTCGCCGCGCTCCGCGCGGCCGCGCCCGGCCTGGAGGAGGAGTTCCGGATCACCGTCCCGGACGCGCCCCCCGTGGCCGGCGCCGCGCTGCTCGGGCTGGACCGGGTGGCGGCGGGCGCGCCCGCGCAGACCGTGTGGCGCGCCTTCCGCGATGCCGAACCGCGGATGACCACACCGAAGGAGACGGCGCGTCGGGCCGGGGCGCGGAAGAGGCCGCACAGGGTCGCGGCGGAGGACGTGACACGATGAGCCTGCACACGGTGTTCCCCGACGCCGAAGCGCTCGGGGCGGCCCTGGCCGCCGAGATCGTCACCGGCATGGCCGACGCCGCGGCCCGAGGCCGCCGCTATCTGCTCGGCTGCCCCGGCGGTCGCAGCCTGATCGGGACGTACGAGGCCGTCGCCGGCCGGCTGCGCGCCGCACCCATGGACCTGGCACACGTCGTGATCGTGATGATGGACGACTACCTGGACGACGTGCCCGGACCGGTGCGCCGGGTGCCGGCAGACGCGCCGCACAGCTGCGAGCGCTTCGCCCGCCTGCGGATCGCCGAGCCGTGGAGCCGGGCCGTGGGCCCGGGGCGCGGCATCCGGGGCGAGCACGTGTGGGTTCCCGATCCCGGTGACCCGCCGCGCTACGACGAGCGGATCGCGGCTGCCGGCGGGATCGACCTGTTCCTGCTGGCCACCGGCGCCTCCGACGGCCATGTCGCGTTCAACCCGCCCGGTTGCGGCCTGGCCGAGGGCACCCGTGTGATCCGCCTCGCCGAGTCCACCCGCCGTGACAACCTGGTCACCTTCCCGCACCTGGCAACGCTGGATCAGGTGCCGCGCCGGGGCGTCAGCGTGGGACCGGCGACGATCGCCGGGCTGTCGAAGCGGGTACGGCTGGTGGCGACCGGGGCGGACAAGGCGAAGAGCGTCGCGCGCGTGCGGGCCGCCGGGCGGTGGGAGCCCGACTGGCCCGCGACGATCGTGCACGCCTCGCGGGAGGCGGAGATATGGACCGATCCGGCGGCGGCCGGCCGCCCGACAGCCGCCGAATCCCCGAGCCGCCCGCACCAGTTGGATTACTGATCACTTGCCGCTCGCTGGTTGACGGGCCTGATCGCTATGGGTACGTTCTCATGTGGGAACGATGCCACATCCGGTCAGCACTGGGTCACCACACAGGCACAACGACAACGGACGGAAGATCTGTGGCAGCGAAACACAACTCCGAAGCCGCGGAGGCCACCTCGGCGGTCCTGGGCCTGGACATCGGCGGCACCAAACTGGCGGCGGGAGTCGTCGGCGCCGACGGAACGGTCCACTCCTTCCTCGCCACGCCCACCCTGGTCCAGGAAGGCGTCCAGGCGGTCCTGGCCCGCCTGTTCGACCTCGGGCACAAGGCGGTGGACGAGTCCGGGCTCGCCCCGCAGCACATCGCCGCCGTCGGCATCGGCTGCGGCGGCCCGCTCGACCCGGAGGCGGGCGTGCTGCTGTGCCCCCCGCACCTGCCCGGCTGGATCGACGTACCGATCGCCCGGTTGACCGAGGACCGCTACGGGCGCCCGGCCGTCCTCGACAACGATGCCACCGCCGCCGCGGCGGGGGAGCACCGCTTCGGGGCCGGCCGCGGCACCCGCCACATGATCTACCTGACCGTCTCCACCGGAGTCGGCGGCGGCGTCGTCGTCGACGGCCGCACCTACCGGGGGGCCGCCGGCAACGGGGGAGAACTGGGGCACGTGACGGTCGACCGGAACGGCCGGTACTGCCGCGGCTGCGGACGCGCCGGCTGTCTGGAGGCCTACGTCTCCGGCACGTCCATCGCCGAACGGGCCCGCGAGGCGGTCGCCGAGGCCGAGGCCGCCGGCCGGCCGACCACGCTCTCGGCATGCTCACCCCTCACAGCGGAGGACGTCTCGCGGGAGGCCGCCGCGCAGGACGCCGTCGCCACACAGGTGTGGGTGGCCACCACCCAGGCCCTGGCCTGCGGAGTCACCTCCCTGGTGAACGTCTTCGAACCCGAGCTCGTCGTCCTCGGCGGAGGCGTCACGCGCGCCGGCGAGCAACTCCTGGCTCCCGTCCGCCGCATCGTGCGCGAACGGGCGATGGGTCCGGCCGCGCGTGCGGTGCGCATCGAAGAGGCCCACGGCGGCGACCGGGTCGGTGTCCTCGGCGCGGCAGCCGTGGCCTTCGAACGAGTCGCCACCACCCACGGACCGGAAGGAAACCGCCGCCATGGCTAAGGATCCCGGGCAGCAACTGACCGACCACGTCGAGCTGGCGCGCCGCGTCGAGCAACTCCTGCCGCAGCTGCTGGAGATCTCCCGGCGCCTGGTGGCCGTCTACGAGGCCGGCGGGCGCCTGTACACCTTCGGCAACGGCGGCAGCGCGGCCGACGCCCAGCACCTGGCCGCGGAGCTCGTCGGCCGCTACCTGCGCGAGCGCCGCCCGCTGCCCGCGCTCGCCCTGTCCGTCGACCCGTCCGTGACCACCTGCATCAGCAACGACTACGACTTCGACGACCTCTTCTCCCGGCAGATCGAGGCGTTCGCGAGCCCCGGTGACATGGTCCTGGCGTTCACCACCTCCGGCCGTTCGGAGAACGTGGTGCGCGGGCTGAAGACCGCCCGCGACCGCGGGGCCCTCACCGTCCTGTTCGGCGGCGGCGACGGAGGACCGGCCGCCGAACACGCCGACCTGGCGCTGCTGGTCCCCTCCACCACCACCGCCCGCACCCAGGAGATGCACCTGCTGCTCCTGCACCTGCTCAGCGAACAGATCGACGCCTGGGCCGCCGAGAAAACCCCCGCCTGACCCCGCTGCCCCCGTCCACCGCCCGCCCCCGAAACCGCCGCACGCCCCAGCAGAGGAACACCCATGCGACCCCGTCAGCGCACCATGCACATGGTCGGCAACGCACACATAGACCCCGTCTGGCTCTGGCAGTGGCCCGAGGGCTACCAGGAGGTGCGGGCCACGTTCCAGTCCGCCATCGACCGCATGGACGAGTACCCGGACTTCGTCTTCACCTGCGACTCGGTGCTGTACCTGAAGTGGGTCGAGGAGAGCGACCCCGAGCTGTTCGAGGCCATCCTCAAGCGGGTCGCCGAAGGACGCTGGAAGATCGTCGGCGGCTGGTGGATCGAACCCGACTGCAACATCCCCGGCGGCGAGTCCTTCGCACGCCAGGCCCTGTACGCGCAGCGCTACCTGCACGAGCGCTTCGGCATCGTGGCCACGGTGGGCTGCAACGTCGACCCGTTCGGACACAACGCCGCACTGCCGCAGCTGCTGCGCAAGAGCCGCATCGACTCCTACACGTTCCTGCGCCCGGGCCCCCACGAACTGCCGCTGCCCGGCCAGCACTTCTGGTGGGAGTCCGCCGACGGCTCACGCGTCCTGGCCTACCGCATCCCCCACGAGTACTGCACGCCCGGCTCGGACATCGGCAACCACATCGACAAGTCCCTGGCCGTGATGCCGCCGGACGAACCCGAGCTGATGATCTTCTACGGCGTCGGCAACCACGGCGGCGGCCCCACCAAGGCCAATCTCGACAGCATCCGCCGGCTCGACGAGCTCGGCGGGCTGCCCCGCCTGCCGCTCAGCCACCCCCAGGCCTTCTTCGACGCCGTCCGCGACCGCGACGACATACCCGTGCACGCCGGCGAGCTCCAGCACCACGGCGTGGGCTGCTACTCCGCGCACTCCGGTGTCAAGCGGTGGAACCGCCGCGCCGAGAACCTGCTGCAGCGGGCCGAGAAGTGGTCGGCCGTCGCCCGCGTCGTCGCCGGAGTCCCCTACCCGCGCGCCGAGTTGACCGAGGCCTGGCAGCTGGTGCTGTTCAACCAGTTCCACGACATCCTCGCCGGCACGTCCATCGCCCCGGCCTACGAGGACAGCCGCGACCAGTACGGCCACGCCTGCTCGATCGCCGCGACCGCCTTCAACCGCGCCGTCCAGTCGATCAGCCGACTCATCGACATCCCGGCCGAAGCGGACATGTACCCGCTGGTCGTCTTCAACCCGCACCCCTGGACGCTCAGCGAGGACGTCGAGTTGGAGTTCACCGGCTTCCCCGGCAACGCTCCCGCCCGCATGGTGGACGACGAGGGCACCGACGTGCCCGTGCAGCGCACCCGCTCGTACGCCACCATGGCCGGCAGCCGCCGACGCCTCGCGTTCCGCGCCGAGATCCCGCCGCTGGGCTACCGCGTCTACCGGCTGCTGCCCGGCGAGTCCGCACCCGGCACCGCCGTACGGGCCACGGACACCGTCCTGGAGAACGAGCACCTCCGGGTCGAGGTCGATCCGTCGACGGGCTGGCTGCGCCGCCTGTACGACAAGGACAACGACGCCGAGCTGCTGCCCGAGGCCCCCGGCCCGCACGCCGTCGTCGTGGACGACCCCTCCGACACCTGGGGCCACCGCATCGACGCCTACGACAAGGAGCTCGGCTCCTTCCGCTGCACCCGCGTGCGCCTCGTCGAGGACGGCCCCGTGCGCGCGGTGCTCCGGGTGGAGAGCACATACAACAACTCCACCCTGGCCGAGGAACTGGTCCTGTCCGCCGGCGCCCGCGCCCTGGAGGTGCGCACGGTCGTCGACTGGCACGAGCGACTGCGCCTGCTCAAGCTGCGCTTCCCGACCGCGATCGACACCGCGTCGGCGACCTTCGAGATCCCCTACGGCCACATCGAGCGCCCCGCCGACGGCGCCGAGGAGTCCGCACAGGCGTGGGTGGACGTCAGCGGCACGCTGCCCGACGGGCGCCGGGCCGGACTCTCCGTGCTCAACGACGGCAAGTACGGCCACGACGCGCGCGGCGGCACCATCGGCATGACCGCGCTGCGCAGCCCCGCCTACGCCTGGCACGAGCCGATGGGACTGGCCGAGGACGGCGTCTACGAATACCTCGACCAGGGCCGCCAGGAGTTCCGCTACCGCCTGGTGCCCCACGCCGGGGACTGGCGCGCCGCCGGGACGGTACGGCTGGCCGCCCAGCTCAACCAGCCCGCCTTCCCGCTGCTGGAGACCTACCACCCCGGCCCGCTGCCCAGCAGGAGCGGATACGTGGAGGTGGCGGCGGACTCGGTCGTCGTCAGCGTGGTCAAGGGGGACGAGGACGACAGCGACGCCCTCGTCGTCAGGGCCGTGGAGACGGCAGGGCAGCCGGTGCGCACGACGATCGACCTGCCGCTGCTCTCCCGTTCGATCGAGGCCGACTTCGGCCCGGCGGAGATCAAGACCTTCCGGGTGCCGCTCGACGCCGAACAGCCCGTCACCGAGACCGACTTGCTGGAATGGCCGCTGGACGAGCCCATCGCAACGGCCCCCGCTGCCGCCGGCCGGGAATCCGGCGGCGCCGGCGCGACGGCGGGGAAGGCCGCCGGATGACCGAGACAGTGCTGGACGACGCCGACGGCGCCTGGCAGCTGCGCGGCTTCGTCGGGGACGAATGGCAGTGGCACATCGGCCCCCACAAGCCGTTCACGACGGCCGGCTGGCTCCCGGCCCGCGTCCCCGGGAGCGTCCTGGACGACCTGCACCGCGCCGGCGAGGTCCCCGACCCGTACGTCGGCCGCAACAGCCTGCTGAGCGAGTGGGTACCCAACCGCAACTGGGCCTACCGCCGCACCTTCACGCTGCCCCCGCTGGAGCCGCACGAACGGGCGGTGCTCTGCTTCGACGGTGTCGACCACGAGGCCACCGTGCTCGTCGACGACACCGTCGTCGTCCGCCACGAAGGCATGTTCCGTCCCTTCGAGGCCGACGTCACCCACCTGGTCCGCGGCGGGGGAGAGCACCTGCTGGCCGTCGTCGTGCACCCCGCGCCTCAGAGCGAGCCGCAGGTCGGCCGCACCGACCGGGTCCGCGTGCACAAGGCGCGCATGGGCTACGGGTGGGACTTCTGCCCACCCATGGTCCACCAGGGCCTCTGGCGCGGTGTCCGGCTGGCGGTGAACGGGCCGGCGCGGCTGCGCGGCGTCACCGCGAGCGCCTCGCTCGCACCCGGACCCGAAGGGCTGCGCGAGGGCACCGTGCGCATCGAGGCCGACCTCGCCCTCGCCGAAGGGCAGCGCGCACCCGACGGCACCCGGCTGGCCGTACGGGTGCGCGAGCAGGACCGGGTCCTCGCCGAGACCGAACGCGACCTCACGGGCATGACCGAGGACACCGGCGCGCACATCGAACTGAGCGTGCCCCAGCCACGGCTGTGGTGGCCCAACGGCGCGGGCGAGCAACACCTCCACGCGGTGGAGGTCACCTTCACCTCCGGGCCGCACACCACCACCCGCCGGTTCCAGGTCGGCTTCCGGCGCGTCGAACTGGCCCCCAACGACGGTGCCCCGAAGGACGCGCTGCCCTACACCCTCACCGTCAACGGCCGCCGCCTGTACGCCAACGGCTGGAACTGGGTGCCCCTCGACGCCCAGTACGGCGTCCCGCGCCCGGCCAAGCTCGCCCACCTGCTGGACCTGGCCCGTGCCGCGCACGTCAACCTGCTGCGCGTATGGGGCGGGGGACTGCTGGAGACCGAGGAGTTCTACACCCTCTGCGACCGGCTGGGACTGATGGTCTGGCAGGAGTTCAGCATGTCCAGCTCCGGCATGGCCTCCACCCCGGCCTCGGACCCGGAGTTCGTCGACCTGATGGTGCGCGAGGCGCACGCCGTCGTACCGCCGCGCCGCCACCACCCCTCACTCGTGCTGTGGTGCGGAGGCAACGAACTGCAGGACGACAAGGGCAACCCCCTGGACGAGTCCGCCCCCGTGCTGCGCGCCCTTCGCGACGCGCTCGGCCGGCTCGACCCCGAGCGGGCCTGGCTGCCCAGCTCACCCTCCGGCGTGGAGTTCCTCAACCGGGCCGACAACATCGCCCGCAACCCGGACGGCCTGCACGACGTCCACGGACCCTGGGAACACCAGGGCCTCGCGGAGCACAACCACCTGTACGACTTCGGAACCTGCCTGCTGCACAGCGAGTTCGGCGTCGAGGGCATGGCCAACCGCCGCACCCTCGAACACCTTCTCCCCGACCAGGCGGACCGCTGGCCCGCCGGCCGCGAGAACCCGCTCTACGCCCACCTCGGCGCCTGGTGGAACAACGCCCCGCTGGTCCAGGACTCCTTCGGCGCACGCATCGACGACGTCGACACCATGCGACGCGCCAGCCAGCACCTTCAGTACGACGGGCTGCGCTACGCCCTGGAAGCCAACCGGCGCCGCGCCTTCAGAAGCAGCGGCACCCTTCCCTGGCAGTTCAACGAGCCCGTCCCCAACGCCTGGTGCACGGCGGCCGTCGACCACCGCGGCGATCCCAAGCCCGCCTACCACGGCGTGCGCCGCGCCTACGGCCCGCTGCACGTGTGCGCCGCCTTCACCGGACCCGCCTGGGGCGGGCAGGACACGGTGACGGCCGAGGTGTGGACGTGGGCGACCGCATCGCTGCCCACCGGCACGGCCGTGGCCCGGATCGTGGACGCCCACGGCACCGAGGCCGCCCGCCGCACCTGGCCGCTCACCCCGACGGCAGCCGGGGAGCCCGGCCGGCCGCTGCACCTGGGCACCCTCCGCGCCCCCCTCGAAGCCGTCTGCACCGACGTCTTCTTCCTCGACCTGGCCCTGTACGACGACGCCGGGACACCACTGGCCGGCAACCGCTACCTGTGCAGCCGCACCACCGACCTGGCCCCGCTGCTCGACCTGCCACCCGCACGCATCGAAGCCGTCGCCGAACCCCACCAGGGAAGCGACGACCGGGGCAGAATCCGGCTGCGGCATGTGGCCGGCCCCGCCGCGCCCGGCCTGCTCCTGGAAGACGCACGCCCCTACGACCGCCCCGGCTGGGTGGTGTTCGGCGACAACGTGATCGACCTGCTGCCCGGAGAGGAGACATCCGTGGACGTGGTGTGGCGCGAGGCGCCCCCCGACGACCGGGTCGTGCGCATATCGGGCTGGAACACGGGAGAACACCATGTCCGTTGACGTGACCTCCGGCCGAGCCGCCGCAGTGGAGCTGCGCACGCAGGCCGACGGCGGATGCGTCCGGCTTCCCCATCTCGTGGCCCTCCTGGACGCCAACGGCACCGCCGTGCCCGTACCCGCCCAGGAGAGCAGCGACACCGCCGACGGCTCCATGGTGCTGACCGGCGAGGCCGCAGGATTCCACGCCCGCGCCGTGCTCGCCCCGCCCGCCGGACCGGCCGGGCTGCGCGAGATGGCACTCACCCTCACGCGGACCGGCGAGCAGCCCGCCACCGCCGGCCTGCGCGTCGAGGTCCAGCTGGGAACCACCGACGACCCCGGCTGGCTGATACCGGGCCTGTTCTACGGCGAGAACCGGGTACCCGACTGCGACCGGGTCTTCCCCCGCTTCGAGGCCGGCGCCGACGACCCCGACGCCATGGTCAGCCACACCTGGGCCTTCCGCGCCGACCGCTGCGCCACCCCCGCCGTCTTCGCCCGCGACACCCACGGCGGGGCGGTGCTGGTGACCGGCGAACGCAGTGAACTCGGCCTGTCCGGCGTGGGCCTGTCCCTGGACCCGGACACCTCGCGCCCCGCCCTGCGCCTGCACTTCCCCTACCGCGAAGAGCCGGTCGTCTACTACGGCTCCGCGCAGCCACGGCCCGCCGAGGCCCCGCTGCACACCTGGCAACCGGGGGAGAGCCGCACCGTCACCTTCCGCATCGGCCTGCTCGACGCCGACCCGCACGCCTACGCTGCGGTGCTGCGCGAGGTGCACGAGCGCGACCGGCCCGAGCGCGGCCCGGCGGCCTGGGTGGGCCTGGGGGAGGCCGCCGACCTGGCCGCCTGGGGCCTGTACCGCTGGCACTACCGACCCGATCCGCCGGTGCTGCTGGAGACCGCCGCCTTCGACCGCGAGGCGCTGGGCGAACGCGGCGACCGGCAGGCCATGCACGTCGGCTGGGTCAGCGGAGTGCCGTACGCGTACGCCCTGCTGCGCCACGCCCGGCGCACCGGCCGAACCGACTACCGCAAGGCCGCGGAGGCGGTACTGGACCACATCGCCGGCCATCTGGCCCCCGCCGGCACCTTCTGGGGACAGTGGACGGCCACGCGCGGCTGGACCACCGGCTGGCACCCCGACCGCGACCGGCTGCACGCCCGCACCCTCGCCGAGGCCACCCTCTTCATGCTCCGCGCCCTCACCGAGGAGCGGCGGCACGGCAGCGACCACCCCGCCTGGGAACACGCGGTGCGCAGCAACCTGGCCGTCGCGCTCGCCGCGCAGGACGCCGACGGCCACCTCGGCTCCGCCTACCACCAGGCCACCGGCGCCGTCCTCTCCCGCGCCGGGGCCGCCGGGCTGACCTGGGTGCCGGCCCTGGTGGAGGCCGCCGAGGCGTTCGAACTGCCCGGCCACCTGGAGGCGGCCCGCCGCGCCGGGCGGTGCTACGCCCGTGACGTGCGCTCGGAGTTCTTGTGCGGGGCCCCCGAGGACGTCGACCTCGCCCCCACCTCCGAGGACGGCTACACCGCGGTCATGGCCTACACCGCGCTGCTGGAGGCCGACGGCACACCCGAATGGCTCGACCTGGCGCGCCGCAGCGCCGACTGGATGCTGACCTTCCGTTACACCTACGACGTGGAGTTCTCCCCGCGCACCCTGCTGGGCCGCTACGGTTTCCGCACCCGCGGCGGCGACCAGGCCTCCCCCTCCAACCAGCACCTGCACTCCTACGGCCTGGTGTGCCTGCCCGAGATGGCACGCCTGGCCCGGCGCACCGGCGACCGCTACTACCTGGAGTCCACCCGGGAGAACCTCGACTGCTTCCGGCAGTTCGTCGCCCGCGAGGACGGCGACTTCGACGCCTACCGCGGCATGGTCAGCGAGCGGTTCTACCAAACCTCCTGCTTTCAGGCGAAAGGCATGCTGCTCACCCTCTCGCACGCCTGGTGCGCCGGACTGCTGCTGTACGCGGCCGAGGCGGCCCTGGAACTGCCCGAGCTCACCGACCGGCCGGAAGACGGGCCGACACCATGAGCGGCAGGCGGCGCACCCCGGTGCTGGCCGGAGTGGATGTCGGCACCACGCACTGCAAGGCCGTGCTGTGCACGCCGGACGGCACCGTCCTCGCCCAGGCCCAGCGCCGCACGCCCGTCGACGCCTCGGGCCACTCCCACGACGCGGACCGGCTGGTCGGCGCCGCCCTGGAGGCGCTCGCCGCCTGCACGGCCGCCGCCGGACACGGCCCCGACGCCGTCGGGATCACCGGCATGGCCGAGACCGGCGCACCCCTGGACGCCGGCGGCACCCCGCTGCTGCCCGCGCTGTCCTGGTCGGATCCACGGCCGGCCGCCCACGCCGAGCGCCTGCGCCGCGAGCACGGCGCCGCCGAACTGCACGAGGCCACCGGCGTGCTGCCCAGCCCCAAGGTGCCGCTGGCCAAGTGGCTGTGGCTGAGCGAGGAACACCCCGAAGCGCTGCGCCGCATGCGGACCTGGGCCGGCGCGGCGGACCTGGTGGCCCACGCCCTCACCGGGGCCGTCGGCACCCACGCCACGTTCGCCCAGCGCACCATGGCCTGGGATGTGCACACCGGCGTCTGGCGCTCCGACCTGCTCGCTCTCGCCGGCCTGGACGCCGACCGGATGCCGACGGTGCACCCCCCAGGGACGCCGGTCGGCCGTATCGGCACCGCCACCGCCGGCGCCCTGGGCATGACGGCGGGCGTGCCCGTCGTCGTCGCCGGGCACGACCACCTGGTCGGAGCCTGGGCGGCGGGCGTACGGACGGCCGGGGAGGCGGCCGACTCGATGGGCACCGCCGAAGCCGTCGTGACGTTGGCCGACACCGCGCCGGACGCACGAGCCACCGGCCGCCAGGGCATGTCCTACGGTCGGCACGTGGACGGCGTCCGCTGGTGCACGGTCGCCGGCATGTCGAGCTCCGGAGCCCTGGTGGAATGGTTCTGCGACCGGCTGCTGGGCCTTGGCCACGCCTCGCCCGAGGAGCGCTACCGGCGCTTCGCCGCGCTCGTCGAACAGGCGGGACAGGAACCGACCGGAGTGTGCGCCGAACCGTATCTCCACGGCCGCTCCGCCCCGCACCCGGACCTCGCCCGCCGGCTGACTCTGCACGGCCTTCAGCCCCGCCACGGGCTGCCCGAGGTGGCCAAGGCGCTCCTCGAGGGCGCCTCGTACCAAGCCCGCTGGATGGCCGAAGTGCAAGGGGAACTGGCCGGTGGACCACCGCACACCCTCACCCTGCTCGGCGGCTCCGTACGCCAGCGGACGTGGACGGCGATCAAGGCCGCCGTCTCACCGTGGCGCACCCTGATGTGCGACACGCCCGATGCCGCATGCCTGGGCGCCGCCGCCTGGGCGGGTGCCGCCCTCGGCCTCGACCCCGCCGCGCCGGCGGCCGCCCGCCGCCCGGTGGACGCTCCTCGCGAAGCAGCCGACGCCTACCGACGTGCCTACCAGAGCGTGTTCCTGCCCACCGTCACCGCCCCTGCCACCACATCCGGCACGGGCCCGGCGCCCGGCACGGGCCGCTGATCCCCCTCGAACCGCATCCGCACCTCTGCCCCCTGGCCACCACCTCATGGAGTACTCACCGTGACCATCGTCCAGCCCGTCCCACCGCTGGCCTCGGGATCGCTCGCCCCGGCCGCCCTCGCCCGGCCGTCCGGCACCTTCGCCATGATCGCCATGGACCAGCGCGAGTCACTGCGCGCCATGATGAGCCGGCACATAGCCGACGGCCACGTGAGCGACGAGGCCATGGTGGCCTTCAAACTGTCCGTCGCCCGCGAACTCACCCCGCTGGCCTCCGCGTTCCTCATCGACCGCGAATACGGCTACGACCGGGTCGTGGCCGACCGGCTGCTCCCCGCCGACTGCGCCCTCGTCCTCGCCGCGGACGCACTCGACCAGCCCGGCGGCGTCGTCGCCGATACCGACCTGGACGAGCAGGTCGACCCGGGACAGGCCCGCGCCGACGGAGCCGCCGCCCTCAAACTGCTCATCGTCTGGCGGCGGGACGCACGCCGCGAGCAGCGCGTCGAACTGGCCGCCCGGTTCATCGCCCGCTGCCGCGAGGCAGGCCTGGCCTCCGTGCTGGAGCCCGTGACCCGCCCCACGCCCGAGGAGGAGGCGGCAGGCACCTTCGACCTGAACGCCGCCATCGTCGAGGCGGCCGCCGAACTCGCCCCGCTGGGACCGTCGCTGTACAAGTGCCAGGTGCCCGACCGCGGCATCGGGTCGATCTCCCACCTCGCACGGCAGGCCGAACGCATCGACGCCGTGGTCGACTGCCCCTGGGTGGTGCTCTCCCAGGGCGTCGACCCGCAAGCGTTCCCGCAGGCCGTGGAAGCCGTCTGCCGGGCCGGGGCCTCCGGCTTCCTGGCCGGCAGAGCCCTGTGGACCGACGCCCTGGCCGGCCCCGACCCGCTGCCCGTGCTGCGCGGCGCCTCCGCGACCCGGCTGCGCGAACTCGCCGACATCGTCGACCGGTGCGGCCGCCCCTGGCAGCAGGCGCGGGCCGCCACGGCGCCGGGAGGCGCGGCATGACCACCACCCACCGGCCCAGGGTGTGCGTGCTGCACACCGTCACCACCCTGCCGGCCGTCTTCGCCGCCCTCCTGCCGCAGGAAGCCCCCGGCGTCGACGCCTACCACGTGGTGGACGAAAGCCTGCTCGCCGACACCGTCGCCCACGGCATGCTGCCCCGCACGGTGCGCCGCCTGACCGCCTACGCCGCGCTCGCCGAGGAAGCGGGCGCGAGCGCCGTCCTGGTGACCTGCTCCTCCATCGGCGGCGCCGCCGAACTCGTCCGCCCGCACGTGAACATCCCCGTCCTGCGCGTGGACGAGCCCATGGCCCGGCAGTCCGTGCACACCGGTCGCCGCATCGGCGTCCTGGCCACCCTGCCCTCCACCCTCGGCCCCACCGAGGACCTGATCCGGCGCACAGCCGCCCAGGAGGGCGCCGACGTCGAACTGATCACCTCCATATGCCCCGGCGCGTACGAAGCACGCAGCGCGGGCGACGCGGCGGAGCACGACCGGCTGATCGCCGCCGAGGCGGAACGGCTCGCCGCCCGCACCGACGTCCTGGTCCTCGCGCAGGCCTCCATGGCACAGGCGGTCGGCAGCCTGCCCGCCGACCGCCTCACCGTCCCCGTGCTCACCTCCCCGCGGACAGGCGCCGCCCAACTCGCCGCCCTGCCCGGCGCGCAGGCGGGAGACCGGTGAGCGGGCACCGCGGCCACCCCGTGTGGGGGTGCATCGCCGACGACTTCACCGGCGGCACCGACATCGCCGCCGCCCTGGTCGCCGCCGGTTTCCGTACCACCCTCACCGTCGGCGTACCCGAGCGGCCCCTCCCGCACGAGCGCGACGCCGACGCCGTCGTGGTGGCCCTGAAATCCCGCACCGCGCCCAGGCAGGAGGCCGTCGCCGCCTCCCTCGCCGCTCTGCGCCACCTGACCGCTCTCGGCTGCGAGCGCTACTGGTTCAAGTACTGCTCCACCTTCGACTCCACCGCCCAGGGCAACATCGGGCCGGTCACCGAGGCCCTGCTGGACGCCCTCGGAGAACGGTGCACCGTGCTGTGCCCGGCCTACCCGGACAACGGGCGCACCGTCTACCAGGGCCACCTGTTCGTCGGCGACACGCTGCTGTCGGAGTCGGCCATGCGGCACCACCCGCTCACCCCGATGACCGACTCCGACCTGCGCCGCATCCTCGCCGCCCAGAGCACCCAGCCGGTCGGGCTGCTGCCGCACGCCGTGCTGCGCGCCCCCGAAGGAGCCGCCCGCGCCCATCTGGACCGGCTGACGGCACAGGGCATACGCATGGTCATCGCCGACACCACCGGCAACGAGGACCTGCCCGTCATCGAACGCGCCACCCGCCACCTGCGCCTGGTCACCGGAGGGTCCGGCCTGGCCCATGCTCTTCCCCCGCCCCGGGCAGCCGGAAAGCGGGCCCCGGCCGACCGCATCGAGATCGCCCCCGGCCCCGCGGCCGTCCTCGCCGGCAGCGTCTCCGCGGCCACCCTCGACCAGACGGCGCATGCGCGCCGCCGCCTGCCGCACCGCAAACTCGCGGTAGAGGACCTGCGCGCGGACCCGGCAGCCACCGTCGCCAGGACACTGGCCTGGGCCCGCGACCACCTCGACCCGGCCGTGCCCGTCCTGCTGCACAGCGCCGACGACCGCGCCGACGTCGAGCAGGCCCAGCGGGCCCTGGGCGCCACCGAGGCCGCCGCCCTCGTCGAACACGCACTGGCGCACTGCGCCCGCGGACTGCTCGACGCCGGTGTACGGCGGCTCATCGTCGCCGGCGGGGAGACCTCCGGCGCCGTCGTCTCCGCCCTCGGCCTGCGCAGCCTCCAGATCGGCCCCGCCGCCGCCCCCGGCGTTCCCTGGACCGTGGCCACCTACGCGGGCCACACCGTCAACCTGGCGCTGAAATCAGGAAACTTCGGCGCCCCGGACTTCTTCACCACCGCCCAGGAGGCCCTGAAGTGAACGACCCGCGCCGTGCCGTCACCGAGGCCGGCCGCCGCCTGCACGCGCTGGGCCTGAGCCCCGGCGCCTCGGGCAACATCAGCGTGCGCACCCCCGACGGCATCCTGGTCACCCCCACCGGCCGCGGACTGGACGAACTGACCCCGGAAGAACTGGCCGCACTGGACGCCGACGGGGCACACACCGCCGGACCGCCGCCCACCAAGGAGGTGCCCCTGCACCTGGCCCTGTACGCCCGTGACCCGTCGGCGCGGGCGGTCGTCCACCTGCACTCCACCCACGCCGTCGCCGTCTCCTGCCTGGAACCCGACGACCCCGACAGCTGCCTCCCGCCGCTCACCGCCTACTTCCTGATGCGCGCGGGCCGCACTCCGCTGATCCCCTACGCGGCCCCCGGCGACCCGGCCCTCGCCGCCCACGTCCAAGCAGTCCCCTTCCCCTTCCGCGCGGCACTGCTGGCCAACCACGGACTCGTCGTCACCGGAACCGACGTGGAGCAGGCGGTCTGGTCGGCGATCGAAGTGGAGGAGACCGCACGCCTGCACCTGCTGCTGCACGGCCGCCGAACGCGCCCCCTGAACCCGGCGCAGATCACCGACCTCGCCACGCGGCACAGCGTGCACTGGCCCGCCCGCCCTCAGGAAGACGAGGCCGCATGAAAAGCTCCCCTCCCCCCGCCTCCCGGCCTGCCGCACACAGCGCCGGACGCGAACCCTGGTGGCGGCACGCCGTCATCTACCAGATCTACGTCCGCAGTTTCGCCGACTTTGACGCGGACGGCGTCGGCGACCTGCCCGGCGCCACGTCCAGGCTCGCGCACATCGCCGACCTGGGGGCCGACGCCGTGTGGCTGACACCCTTCTACCGCTCCCCGATGGCCGACGGCGGCTACGACATCGCCGACCACCGCGACGTGGACCCGGCCCTGGGCACCCTGTCCGACGCGGAAGAACTCCTCACCCAGGCCCACCGGCTCGGCCTGCGCGTCATCGTGGACATCGTCCCCAACCACACCTCCGACCGGCACCCGTGGTTCCGTGAGGCACTGGCCTCGCCCCCCGGCTCCGCGGCACGCGCCCGCTACATCTTCCGCGACGGCAAGGGACCCGACGGCTCCCTGCCGCCGAGCGACTGGCAGTCCGTCTTCGGCGGCAGCGCCTGGCAGCGCACCCCAGACGGCCAGTGGTACCTGCACCTGTTCGCCCCCGAACAGCCCGACCTCGACTGGAGCCATCCCGAGGTCCGGGCCGACTTCGAGTCCACCCTGCGTTTCTGGCTCGACCGCGGCGTCGACGGCTTCCGCATCGACGTCGCCCACGGCATGGCCAAGGACCTCACCGAGCCCCTGCGCGACCTCGGCCCCGACCAGGTGCACCACGGCATCGTGGGCGCCGGCGCCCACGGCGACCACCCCCTGTGGGACCGCGAGGAGGTCCACGACATCCTGCGCGGCTGGCGCACTCTGCTCGACACCTACGAACCGCCACGCGCAGCCGTGGCCGAGTCCTGGGCAGAGGGCCCCCGCCGGACCCTCTACACCCGGCCCGACGAACTCCACCAGGCGTTCAACTTCGACTTCCTCCAGGCCCCATGGGAGGCGTCCGCACTGCACCGGGTCATCGACACCTCCCTCACCGCCGCCCACGCCGTGGGCGCGTCGCCGACCTGGGTGCTCTCCAACCACGACGTCGTCCGCCACCCCTCCCGGCTGGCCCTGCCCCCCGGCACGGACCCGAACGCCTGGCTGCTCAGCGACGGCACGCAACCCCCGCTGGACCCCACGACCGTGCAGCGCAGGGCCCGCGCCGCGGCCCTTCTCCTGCTGGCACTTCCCGGCGCCGCCTACCTCTACCAAGGGGAGGAACTGGGCCTGCCCGAAGTCGCCGACCTGCCCGACAACGTCCTCAAGGACCCGGTACGGGTGCGCTCACGGCGGGCCAGAAAGGGAAGGGACGGCTGCCGCGTGCCCATCCCGTGGCAGCGGTCCGGGCCCTCGCTGGGCTTCGGCTCCGCGCCGCCGTGGCTGCCGCAGCCCGCGGACTGGTCTCAGCGGTCGGTGGCCGCGCAGAACGACGACCCCGATTCGGTGCTCAGCCTCTACCGGGCCGCCCTGCGCCTGCGCCGACGCCACGGCGGCGACGGCGACCTGACCTGGCTGGAGCCGCACCCCACGGCAGCGGTCCTCGCCTTCCAGCGGGACACCGGCCTGGTGTGCGCCCTCAACCTGGGCAGCGAGTCCGTACCCCTGCCCGCGGGCGATGTCGTCCTGGCCAGCGGCCCCCTGGAGAAGGACCCATCAGGCCGGCAGACGCTTCCGGCCGACACGGCCGTCTGGCTCCTTGTCGGCTCCTGCCATTGAGCCGGTTGACCTTGACACCGTGACAAGGTCTTCACTGCTGCCCATGGAGGTGGTCCCGATGACCATGACGCAGCAGGACACAGATGCGATGCGAGCGCTCAACGGCCTGGACGACGACCGTGCGCCGGTGCGCCTGCGGGCCGCTCTGGCGGCCGGCACGGCGCCCGAGGCGCGCTTCGTCGGCAAGCTCCTCGAGCGCTGCGCGATCGAACCCGAGTTCTTCGTCCGCGACATGCTGACCTGGGCCCTCACCCGCCACCCCGTGCCCCTGACACTGCCCGCGCTGCTGCGCGAACTGCGCTCGGAGCGGGCGCAGGCGCGCAGCCAGGCACTGCACACCCTGTCCAAGATCCGGGACCGGCAGGCGTGGCCGGCGATCACCGAGGCACTGCTGTGCGACGCGGACGACGAAGTGGCCAGGAGCGCCTGGCGGGCGGCCGTCATACTCGTGCCCGAGGACGACAAGCCCGCCCTGGGCACACTGCTCGCCACCCAGCTCGGGCGCGGCGAGCACGACACACAACTGAGCCTCAGCCAGGCCCTGGTCGCCCTGGGCGACGCGGCGGCGCCCGCCCTGCACGCCGCGACGACGGACCATGACCCGCGCGTGCGGACACACGCACTGGCCACCCAGCGGCTGCGGCGCGACCCGGACACCGGATTCCGGCCGGCCGTCGAGGAGGCCAAGCGGTTCATGGCCCTCACCGGGTCCCCGATCACGGACCATGACAACCGTGCTGATCGGTGAGGTGGCCAAGCGGTCCGGAGTCAGTGCCCGCATGCTCCGGCACTACGAATCCCTCGGCCTGGTACGGCCCTCGGGGCGCAGCGGATCCGGATACCGGGAGTACTCGCCGAAGGACATCCGGCGGATCTTCCAGATCGAGAGCCTGCGGTCACTGGGCCTGTCACTGCGGGAGATCGGGCGGGCGCTCGACGACCCCGGCTTCACGCCCTCGGCGCTCGTCGACGACCTCATCCGCCAGACCCGCGACCGCATCGCCGCCGAGACGGAGCTGCTCACCCGGCTGCGCCGGATCGAGGCCGCGGACCCCGCCGACTGGGAGGACGTCCTGCACGTCGTCGCGCTGCTGCAGGCACTGGGGTCCCAGCGCGCCGACGCCCGCCAGCGCGCCGCCCTCGCCTCGGCCGACCGGGCCCCGGTGCCGGTGGAGGCCCTGGTGGAGGCGGCCCTGAACGAGACCGATCCGAACGTGGCCGGCGCCCTGCGCTGGGCGCTGGCCCGGGCGGGCGACGAGAGTGTCGCACTGCTGGCCGAGGGCCTGGACTCACCGGTGGCCGCGGTGCGCCACCGTGCCGTGCGGTCCCTCGCCGTGATGTCCTCCGCCGAGGCCACCGACCACCTGCGCGGCTTGCTCACGGACCCCGACGCCAGGGTGCGGGGGAGCGCGGCCCTGGCGCTCGGGGAACGGGGAGCACCCGAGGCGGTCCCGGCACTCGTCGAGATGATCGTGGCGGGCATCAACGACACCGACGCGGCCGACACACTGAGCGAGCTGGCGACCGACACCGCGACGGCCGAGCGGATCGCCACCCTGCTCGTCGACCGCCTCACCCACGACACCACCCAGGCCCCGGCACGCGGCCGCCTCACCCAGGCACTGGCCGGCGTCCCGGGAAGGACGGCCACCCAAGCCCTCCACGAGCTGACCCAGGACGACGACCGAGCCGTCGCACTGACCGCCATCTATCTGCTCCGATTCCGCGACACCCGGTAACGGCCCGGCGCAGGCTCACAGGATGCTGTGATCACTCCTCTTGGACAGCGCCCAGACGTAGTACCACTTGTCCTCCCGCAGCGGCCGCGTACTGTTCTCCCCTCTGGTCTGCAGCAGTCCCCACAGGCCAGGGGTTGCGCCGCCGGCCACTCCGACGACCCATTGGAGAGCCGGACCGTACACCGCCACCAGTGTGGCCGACACGCTCGCCACCACAGCTCCGGTCGCGGCCACCGCCCGCCGCGCTTTGACTCTCTTCATCTCGGATCGGACGGACCGCACCTGGTCCCTGATGTCCAGGCCGATCTTCACCAGCTCACGGTCCATTTGGGTGTCGTTCAGAGCGTCGTCGATGTCCAGGAACCGAAGCCGCAGAAAGTCACGGAACGCCGCGTAGGAAGCCAACTCCTCGACGGTGATCCGGCTGAAGTCCGCGAGGCCGACGCCATCGAGGAACGGCAGGTCCATCCGGCATATCGGTCGCACCAGCCGGCCCTTGACCGGCTCGGCACCGGAGGCGTCGACGACCCGGCCGTCCCGGACCAGATAGTCCACCGCCTCGACCGGCTGGGGCGTTTCCGGCTGCCCTCGTGGGATGGTCGCGTAGTTCGGCAGATACCAGGCAAGGCCCGCTCTGAGAAGCGGCTCGGACTCCAGGATCCACCGGCCCAGCGCATCGAGGTCGGGGCAGTTCATCCCGTACCGCAGGGAGAAGGGGTCGGTCACGGTGGAGGACATGGCGGCGCTGGCCATGTCGAAGGGGATCGCGTAGGTGGCGTAGTGGCCGAGCTCATGAAACGGGGACTGCCGGCGATGCGACAGAAGCAAGGTGTCGGATATGAGCGTGGCGCGTTTCGTGAACTCCGTCAGACCGGTCTCCTCGACGGACAGGCCCACGTAGAAGCGGGACCGCGAGAGCTTCTTCTCATCGACCAGAGTGTGGGCCCCCGGATCCCACAGATACCGCCCGTACTGTGTGGCCACCGCCTTCGGGTCGTCGAGGTCGGACGGCACCTGCTGGAAGAAGCGACGCATGTGCCTCGCGACCAGCTTGTTCTGCGTCACCTGGGAGCGAAAGGGCATGCGGCATGCTCCGCCCGGCGCGCAACCGCGTCAAGAAGCAGTCTGGGCACCTACCGTAGGAGCCCGGCACAGGCATCACAGGCACGGCCTTTCGAGGCTCGGTACGCGGGACTTCGGAACGGCAAAGGGGGCTCGTGCGGGCGGGACCTGCCATCCCGCCCGCGCGAGCCGAAGCAACCCGTAAGGGCCGGTCGGGCAGGTGCTAGTTGAGCTCGTCCGGGTGGGGGCCGGTGCGCAGGCCGCGGTCGAGGCCGGCGAGGGCGGCCATCTCGTCGTCGGTGAGGGTGAAGTCGAAGACGTCGAGGTTCTCGCGGATCCGCGCGGGCGTCACCGACTTGGGGATGACGATGGTGCCGAGCTGCAGGTGCCAGCGCAGGACGACCTGCGCGGGCGACTTGCCGTGCCGTGCGGCGAGGGTGGTGATCGCCTCGTCCTTCAGGACGGCACCCTGGGCGAGCGGGCTCCAGGCCTCGGTGGCGATGCCCAGCTCGGCGTGCACGGCGCGCAGTTCGCTCTGCTGCAGGCCGGGGTGCAGCTCGACCTGGTTGACGGCCGGGACGAGCCCGGCGCCGTCGATCAGCCGCTGAAGGTGGCCGGCCTGGAAGTTGGAGACGCCCGCGGTGCGCACCCGGCCCTCGGCGACCAGCTTCTCGATGGCCTTCCACGACTCCCGGTACAGGTCACGGGCCGGGGTGGGCCAGTGGATGAGGTACATGTCGACGTAGTCCAGGCCCAGCTTGGCCAGGCTGGCGTCGAAGGCGCGGAGTGTGGCGTCGTAGCCCTGGTCGGCGTTCCACAGCTTGGTGGTGACGAACAGGTCCTCACGGGGCAGTCCGGAGGCGGCCAGCGCCCGGCCGACGCCGGTCTCGTTGCCGTAGATCGCGGCGGTGTCGATGCTGCGGTAGCCGGCTTCCAGGGCGCTGGTGACGGCGGCGGTGGTCGCCTCGTCGGGGACCTGGAAGACGCCGAAGCCGAGCTGGGGGATGTCCATGCCGTTGTTGAGCTTCACAGTGGGGATGGTGGTCATGGGTTCCTGTCTCGTTCAGCTGGTGCGGTCGGTGAGGGTGTAGCGGACGGTCTGGGCGCTGATGAGGCCGTCGCGGAAGACGAAGGTGTCGACGCCGTCGGTGACCTGGTGGGTGGCGGTGGTGACGGTCCACTGCAGGAACAGGACGTTCCCGGCGAAGTGCGGGGTCAGCTGCCAGTCGGCGTCGGGGAGGTCGGCCGGCAGACGGCCGATGCCCTCCTTCACGCCCCGACGTCCCCGCAGGACGCCTTCGGGGGTGAGGAAGACGGCGTCCTCGATGTAGTTCTGGCTGATCAGGTCGAGATCGCCGGTGCCCAGGCGGGTGCCGTGGTCGGCGAAGACCTCTTGCGGGGTGCGGGGCATCAGGACAGCTCCCCTGGTGCGGTGGTGAGGAGGACCTCCGCGTCCTGTGCGGTCAGCGGGGCGGTGGCGGTGGGCAGGCTCATGTCGGTTGGTGGTTCTTTCCCACGGAGGGGCGTACGGGTCGGGTTCGGCGGTGCGGCCCGGTCAGTGCCGCACGGCCGCCGGGGCGTGCTCGCCCGCCACGGGGTGGGCGACGACGTGGCTCGCGGCGCGGGTGCGGCGGTCGAGGCGGGCGGCGAGGAGGGCGAGCAGCAGGGCCGTGCCGGACAGCAGGGCGCCCACCCAGTTGGGGGAGGTGTAGCCCAGGCCTGCGGCGATGACGATGCCGCCGAGCCAGGCGGCCAGCGCGTTGCCGAGGTTGAAGGCGCCGATGTTGGCGGCGGAGGCCAGGGTCGGGGCGGCCGACGCCTGGTCGAGCACCCACTTCTGCAGGGGCGGCACGGTGGCGAAGCCGAGAGCGCCGATCAGCGAGAGGGTGATCGCGGCGAGCACCTTGTTGTGGGCGGTCGCGGTGAACAGCAGCAGGGCCGCGGACAGGGCCGCCAGGGCGGTGAAGAGCATGGGCATCAGGGCACGGTCGGCGAAGGTGCCGCCGAGCAGGTTGCCCAGGAACATGCCGACGCCGAACAGGACGAGCAGCCAGGTCACGGCGCCCTCGGTGTAGCCGGCGACCTCGGTCATCATCGGGGTGATGTAGGTGATCGCGGCGAACACGCCGCCGTAGCCCAGGACCGTCATCGCCATGGCCAGCCACACCTGCACGTTCTTGAACGCCGCGAACTCGTTGCGCACGTTCGTGGCCTTCGGCCTGCCCGTCTCGGGCACCAGCTTGGCGACGCCCAGGAAGCCGACGATGCCGAGTGCGGCGACGACGGCGAAGGTGACGCGCCAGCCGGCGGCCTGCCCGATGGAGGTGCCGCCGGGGACGCCGACGATGTTGGCCACGGTCAGGCCCATGAACATCAAGGAGATGGCCGAGGCCTTCTTCTCGGGAGCCACCAGCTCGGCGGCGACCACGGAACCGATGCCGAAGAACGCGCCGTGTGCGAGGGAGGCGACGACCCGGCCGATGAGCATGACGCCGAAGCTGGGGGCGAAGGCCGACAGGGCGTTGCCGACGACGAACAGTGCCATCAGGAACATCAGCATCTTCTTGCGGGACACCTTGGTGCCCAGCACGGTCAGGAGCGGCGCGCCGACGACGACGCCGAGGGCGTAGCCGGAGACCAGCCAGCCGGCGGTCGGGATGGTGACACCGAAGTCGTCTGCGACCTGGGGCAGCACGCCCATGATCACGAATTCGGTGGTGCCGATCCCGAAGGCCCCGATGGCCAGTGCCAGGAGCGCGAGAGGCATGGGAGGTACCTTCCAGGTGTTTGCACAGGGCGCTTACGTCATAGGACAATAGTTGCAGACGCTGGCTAAAGGCAAGCGCGGTATGAGGTGGACCGGATTTTGCCGTCATGTGCAACTATTGAGGGGACGGCCGATGAAGGAGGCCCCGATGACCGCTGCCGCTCCCGCGCTCACCGCCCTGGCTCAGGGCTGGTGTGCGCTGTCCCTGCTGCACGACAGGATCGAGTCCCGTCTGGAGCACGCTCTGCAGGCCGGTCACGGGCTGAGTGTGCGCGAGTACTCCCTGCTCGACGTGCTCAGCCGCCAGCACGACGGCGAGGGCGGTCACCTGCAGATGAAGCAGGTCGCCGACGCCGTCGTACTCAGCCAGAGCGCCACCACCCG
>NZ_JBSFRB010000057.1:0-47324 GCF_053589015.1 Streptomyces sp. NPDC003393
GCGCGGGGGGGGGGCGGCCCGCGCCGCGGCGGGGGCGCCCCCGCGCGCGGGGCCCCCCCCCCGCCGGATCCGGGGCGCGCGGGGACGCGCGCCCCGGAACGGTCTCCGTTCGCCCCCCTGGCGGGCCCTGCCAAGGACCCCTCGGCATCATCCCGATCACGGCCCCGGACTTCTACCACGCCTTCCCCGAGACGGCGCGGATCGTCCTCGACTCCGGCATCTCCACCGGCTGCGTCGTGGCGGTCCTGCTGAACCTGATCTTCAACCACCTCGGCAAGGACCGCGACGCCGAGGAGGTCACCCATCCGACGGAGGCAGGCGAGGAGATCGCGGAATCGGTGCAGACGGCACCGGCACACTGACCCGCCCGACCGCCCCGGGGGTACGGCACCCGCGCCGCCGTACCCCCGGCCTGGGGCAGGTCACGGTCCGAACAGCGCCGGATCCGCGGCGAGTTCCTTGAACCGCTCCTGAGGGTCGGCGACCAGCCTGCGCGCCGTCAGGTCCATCAGCCCGGCGACCGCCGTGATCTCGGCCGCCACCGTGCCGTCCGGCTTGCGTATCGTCTGCTCGATCCGGAACGTCTTGCCCCCGCCCCACTCGAAGGCACAGGACACGTCGACCTCGTCGCCGGCGAGCAGCTCCCGCCGGTAGCGGACGGTCGTCTCCAGCGCCACCGGGCCGACGCCCCCGGCGATGAGGCCCGCCTGGCTGATCCCGGCCGCCCGCAGCAGCGACCAGCGGGCGTGCTCGGCGTAGTTGAGGTACACCGCCTGGTTGAGGTGGCCCTGCACATCGGTCTCGTATCCGCGGACGGTCACCCGCACGGAAAACGGCTCGCTCACCGCGTCCCCTTCTCGTCTCTCTCGCACCGCACACTCCGACCCGTCGATCATGGCACCGGTCTCACACCCGGCGCGGGGACGCCAGCAGATACCGCGTCCTGGTCCGCGGCTCGGTGTACTCCCCGGCCTGCCACCCGGCCCGCTCCAGCGTGGCCGCGAGGTCCCGCAGCGCCCCGGGACCCGGCGGCCCGTACACCGCGACCGCCTCCGGCTGCGGCGTCGCCCGCACCCGGTAGCCGTCGCCGCCCGGGCCGGCCGGTGGATGCCCGGCCGCCTCCAGGGCGAGCGCCGCGGACCGCACCAGATGCGTACGCTCCCAGCCGCACGGCCGGTCGGTGGCTCCGTCCGGATTGGTCATCCGGCGCAGCTCCAGCAGCCCCTGCCAGGCGCTGTGCACCTCCCGCACCCGCGAGGGGCCCTCGTACGCCGCCGAGTCCTCCTCGCCGCCGACGCGGGCGGCGAACGCACCGTCGGGGGAGGGTGCCCGCTCCGGCCCGGAGGCGGGACGGCCGGCGGCGTCCGCCTCCGGTCCCGCCTCGCGTATCCGGTGTCCCGCGGGTGTCAGGAAGCAGTCGTGCGGCGGACGCGGATGACGGAAGGCCAGCCCGCGCGCGACCAGGGCCGCCAGCTGGGCCTCCGTACCCCTGAGCCGCCCCGTGACGGGGTCGGCGGCGTCGATGACACGGCGCTGCGCGGCGGTCGGCGGTCGTGTCACGGCCTCCTCCCTCCCCGTCCTCCGAAGGCTCCGACACCGTCCTCGGACGGTTCTTCCACCCGCTCGAAGCCTACGACCCGGGTCTGACAACGGCTCCGGCGCCGCCGTCACCGGGGCGGCTCGGCCGCCCGGAGGTTCCAGCCCGCGATCACCGGCCGGTCGTGCTCCGTGCCCAGGCGGCACAACGTGCCCGTGGCCAGCTGGAACAGCGCCCCCGCCGACGGCGGCAGTCCCAGCCGTCGCGCGGTGAGCACCCGCAGGAAGTGACCGTGCGCCACCAGCAGCACGTCCCCCTCGGCGTCGGCCGACGCGGCGTCGACCTCGGCCAGCATCCGGTCGGCCCGCTCGCCGACCTGCTCCACGCTCTCCCCGGGACGGTCCGGCGGTCCCGGTGCCACTCCGTCCCTGAAGAGGAACCAGTCGGGCCGGGTCCGCTGGATCTCCGCGGTCGTGACGCCCTCGTACCCGCCGTAGTCCCACTCCCGCAGGTCCGCGTCCACCCGCGCGTCGTGCACCCCGATCAGCTCGGCCGTCTCCCGGGCCCGCTGCGAGGGGCTGACGAACGCCGCGCCGATCCGGTACGACCGCAGGAGCGGCGCCAGCCGCCGCGCCTCGTCCCGGCCGTGCTCGGTGAGCGGTACGTCCGTCCACCCGGTGTGCCGCCCGGACCGCGACCATTCGGTCTCCCCGTGCCGCACGAGAAGGAGATCACCCACGTCCGCCGTTCCTTCCTGGTCAACGTCAGTACGATGTCACAGGGCCGCGGCGGCCCACAGAACGGACTGGGCCAGACGGCCGCTCCCGCCGTCGGCCGGCGTCGTCTGGATGCCGACCGTCATGCGAGTCCCTCTGCTCGTTGATCATCCGCTGCGTCAGGCAACGAAGGCGCACGGCCGGACATTCCCGCCGCCGGTCCTTCCGCCCCCGGCCGGCCGGTCCGCCGCTCCTGAACACGGAGTTCCGCGAGCGGGCGGCCTCACGTAACCTCACGGCCTGTGAAGATCGCACGCGTGATACGGCGCCGCCCACGAGAAGTGGCCGCCTTGGAGCGACTCGAGGAGCTGTTCAAGGACGGCCGGTACGAAGAGGCGGAGGCCGGCGCCAGGGCGATCGCGGCCCGAGCGGGGCGTCTGCGCCGGCGGGCCTGGCGTCTGGCGGTCGGGTGGGGCGCCAGGAGTCTGGCCACGGCGGCGGCCTGTGCCCAGGGGCGCGGGACGCAGGTGCTGGCCGAGCTCGAGTCCCTCACGGCGGAGCTGGAGGAGCGGATGTCCGGGTCCGGACGGGCGCTCCTGATGATGGTCCGGAGCAACCGCATGCTGGTCCTCAACAGTGAGCGTCGCTACGCCGAGGCGGAGGCCGAGGGGCTGGACATACTGCGCGGTCTGACCCGCATCAAGCATCTGACCTCCGTGTCGCACATCGAGTTGTGCGTGCTGGACAACCTGGTCGACGCCCTGTGCGGACAGGACCGTCACGAGGAGGCCGAGGCCGTCGCCCGGGGAAATCTGCCCCGGGCCGAGGGCGGTACGCTCGCCGCTCTGCACTGCGGCCTGGTGATCAGCCTGAACGGGCAGGGTCGGTACCAGGAGGCCCTGACGGAGGCCCGCCGGTTCGTCCCGCGCCGGGACCGCAGTCTGAGCGGGCGCCTGGGCATGGGCACCGCGGTCGCTCTGCACGGCCTGGGGCGCAGGACGGAAGCCGAGGCGGCGGCCCGCGAGGCCCTGGACGACTGCGAGCGGTTCCTGCACCCGGACCACTCCCGGATCAGGGAGGCCGGCGCGCTGCTGGCCCGCATCACGGCCGACGACCCGCCGGCGCCCTCGCCCGGGGAGGCCACGCGCGGCTGAGCGGTCCGGGCGGGCGGGCGACCGGCGTGCACCGACCGCCGCCGGCCCGTCTACTGCCGGTACCCGCTCAGGAACCGTCCGATCCGTCCGATCGCCGTCTCCAGCACGTCGGCGTGCGGCAGGGTGAGAATGCGGAAGTGGTCGGGGGACGGCCAGTTGAAGCCGGTGCCCTGGACGACCTGGATCTTCTCGCGCAGGAGGAGGTCCAGGACGAACTTCTCGTCGTCGTGGATCTTGTGGACCCGGGGGTCGAGGCGGGCGAAGGCGTACAGGGCGCCCCTGGGCTTCACGCAGGACACGCCGGGGATCTCGTTCAGCTTCTCCCAGGCCACATCGCGCTGTTCGTGCAGCCGGCCGCCGGGCGCGGTCAGTTCGCGGATGGACTGGCGGCCGCCGAGCGCGGCCTGGATGGCGTACTGGGCGGGGGCGTTGGCGCACAGGCGCATGGAGGCCAGCATGGTCAGGCCCTCCAGGTAGTCCTTCGCGTGCTGCTTCGGGCCCGTCACCACCAGCCAGCCCGAGCGGAAGCCCGCCACGCGGTAGGTCTTCGACAGGCCGCAGAAGGTGAGGACCACCAGGTCGGGGGCGAGCGCGGCGGTCGAGTGGTGCACGGCGTCGTCGTAGAGGATCTGGTCGTAGATCTCGTCGGCGAAGACCATCAGGCCGTGCCGGCGGGCGAGATCGAGGATGCCCTTGAGGATCTCCTCGGGGTAGACGGCGCCCGTGGGGTTGTTCGGGTTGATGATCACCACCGCCTTGGTGCGGTCCGTGATCTTCGAGGCCATGTCGTCCAGGTCCGGGTACCAGTCGGCCTGTTCGTCGCACAGATAGTGGACCGCCTTGCCGCCGGCGAGCGTCGTCACCGCCGTCCACAGGGGGAAGTCCGGTGCGGGGACGAGGATCTCGTCGCCGTCCTCCACCAGCGCCTGCACGGCCATCGACACCAGTTCCGAGACGCCGTTGCCGAGGAAGACGTCGTCGACCCCGACCTCCAGGCCCCGCTCCTGATAGCGCTGGGCGACCGCCCGGCGGGCGGAGAGGATGCCGCGCGAGTCGGTGTAGCCGTGCGCCCGGGGGAGCATCCGGATCATGTCCTGGAGGATCTCCTCCGGCGCCTCGAAACCGAAGAGCGCGGGATTGCCCGTGTTCAGGCGCAGGACGCTGTGGCCGGCCTCCTCCAGCGCGTCGGCGTGCTCGATCACCGGACCGCGGATCTCGTAACAGACCTCGCTGAGCTTGCTCGACTGCCGGAACTCCATGCGCCCCTCCGGAAACTGGTGTTGCTTGGTTTTACCAAGTGGCGGCTTGGAAAGTCCAACAACATGTCTAGACTGCGTCGCATGTCACCCCGCACTCGTCGTAGCTATGACCAGTACTGCTCCACCGCCCGCGCGCTCGACGCCGTGGGTGACCGCTGGACCCTGCTGATCGTCCGGGAGTTGCTGGCCGGGCCGCGGCGCTACACCGACCTGCACGCGGATCTGCCGGGCGTCAGCACGGACATGCTGGCCTCCCGGCTGAAGGACATGGAGCGGGACGGACTGGCCGCCCGCCGCCGGCTGCCGCCGCCGGGCGCCGCCTACGTCTACGAACTCACCCCGCGCGGCCGGGCGCTGCTGCCGGTCCTCCAGGCGCTGGGGGAGTGGGGGCAGCCGGAACTGGGCGAGCCGCGGCCGACGGACGCCCTGCGCGCCCACTGGTTCGCGCTGCCGCTGCTGCGGGCGCTGCGGGAAGCCGGGGCCGGCGAGGGGATCGTGGAAGTGCGGCTGGAGGAGGGCGTCTTCCACCTGTACGCGGGCGAGGGCCACCAGCCGGAGAACGGCCCTGTGTACGGCGACGGACCCGCCCCGCGAGCGGCCGACGCCGTGCTGGCACTGGACTCCGCCACCTGCACGGCCCTGGCCCGCGGCGAGCTGGACCTGGCCGAGGCGGTACGCGACGGCCGGGCCGACGTCACCGGGGACGGTGTCCCGGCCAAAGCGCTGCGGCAGGCATGACAGAGGGCCCGCCCCCGAGGGACGGGCCCTGCGGCACGCGTCTGTCGACGCCGTGTCAGATCCCCGGCGGCACCCGCGAGGGCCGCCCCGAACCACGCGTCAGCGCGTACCCGCCGATGCCCGCGAGAGCGGCCAGGACCGCACCGATCCCGGTCCACACCCACCGGTCGGACCACCAGCCCGAGGACCAGCCGTCGCCCGAGCCGAAGCTGGACAGCACCGGCTCGGCACCGTCCTTCTCCTCCTCCCCGGACGTGACGGCGATCCCGGGGACCAGCGGCTCGGCCAGCGAGCCGTCCACCGCCGCCGCGCCGCCGATGTCCTTGGAGCCGACGTGCACTTCAGCGTCGACCGGCAGACCGAGGTCGGCCGCACCGAGGTTCACCACCGTCAGCCGGATGTAGTACGTGCCCGGCAGCGGATCGTTCGCCCACGGCTCCGACCAGCCGCGCACCGTCCGCAGCACGCAGGCCAGCTCGACCGAGGAGGTGCCCTGCGCGGCGGTGCGGGTCTGGGCGCCGTACTGGCAGGACTGGCGGCGCCGCAGCCCGTCGTACACGTCGAGCTGCCAGGTCTGCGAGCCGTGCGTCTCGGGGAGCTTCACCGTCGCCTCGACGGTGGGGCGCTGCCCGGTGTCCGCCGGGAACGACCAGTAGAGGTAGTCGCCGGTGGAGCCGTTCGCGGTGGCCCGCTGCCCCTGCTCGATCTCGGTGGCCGTACGGAAGGAGGTGCCCGCCTGAGTGGGTGCCCTGCCGCCGTCGGAGGCGCTCGGGGAGGGCGAGGAGTCGGCCGCGGCCGGCCCGGCCGCCAGCCCGAGCGCCAGCAGCGCGGCGCCCAGCACACGAGTGATACGCATCAGTTCGTCCTCCACACCGCGAGCCGCCAGCGCGACAGCCAGCCCCACACCAGCCCGGCCAGGAAGCCGACCAGCACCAGCAGGCCGAGCAGCCACCAGCCGCGTCCCAGACCGAAGGCGGCCACGTCATCGGCCTTGTCCGGACCGTCCACGACGTCGACGGTCAGTTCCAGCGGCAGACCCGGCGTCGTCTTCACACCGGAGGCCGGTGAGAAGGAGTTGGTGACCTGGAGGCACACCGTCTCGGCCGGGGCGTTCTCGTCGTCGGACTCGGGCCTCGGGTAGCGAAGTCCCGTCGATATCACGTCCGTTCGGCCGGTGCCGGCCGCCTCGCCGCGCACGATCTCCCGGCCGTGCACCGTCACGGCCCGCAACAGCAGGCCGTAGTCCGGCTTCACGGCGCGGTCGTCGGCCACGCTCACCGAGGCCCGCAGCTCCTGGCCCGGGTCGACGGCCACCCGGTACCAGCGCTGCTGCCCGAACTCCTCACGATCGGTGTACAGGCCGGACTTGAGCTCCGGTGCCTCGGCGCAGTCCCCGGCACCCTGGGTGGCGACCGGTGTCACCACCGGGTCGGCCGCCCGGTCGACCAACTGGCCGACCCGGTCGGAGAGTTCTTCCTTGTGCCGCACCGAGGTGTAGGTGCCGCCGGTCGCGTCCGCGATGCAGCTGAGCTGGTCGCGGGTCTTGGCGTCCGGCACCAGGCCGAGGGTGTCGATGGTCAGCCCGATGCCCTTGGCCGCGATCTCGCGGGCCACCTCGCACGGGTCCAGCGGCTGACAGGTGTCCTCGCCGTCGCTGATCAGGACGATGCGGCGGGTGCCGTCACCGCCGTTCAGATCGTCCGCCGCCTTCAGCAGCGCCGGCCCGATCGGCGTCCAGCCCGTCGGCTGCAGCGTGGCCACCGCGGTCTTGGCCTCGGTGCGGTCCAGCGGGCCGACCGGGTAGAGCTGGGCGGTGTCCTTGCAGCCCGTCTTCCGGTCGTCGCCGCGGTAGTCGGCGCCGAGGGTGCGGATGCCCAGCCGGACCTCCTCGGGCGTGGCGTCCAGGACCTCGTTGAACGCCTGCTTCGCCGCGGCCATCCGCGTTCCGCCGTCGATGTCCCGGGTGCGCATGGAACCGCTGACGTCCAGGACGAGTTCGACCTTCGGCGCGGGCCGGCCGTCCGGTTCGTCGGCGACCGCGCCGCCGGGGAAGGCGATCCCGGCCGTCAGGGCGGCGAGCAGAGCACAGACTCCTGCCGCCAGCCGTTGTCTTGTGATCATCGGCGGATCTTATTGATCAGAGGCGTCCGGATCCAAAACGAGCGGGTTGGGCAGGGTGGTCCACTGGTCGCCCGGCGTCCCGGGCGACAGGCGCATCAACGTCAACGCCTTCGCGGGCAGCGGCTCCTCCCGCAGCGCCCGTACGTCCTCCGTACCCGGAAGGTCGCTCACGGCCGCCTCCAGGGCCGCCCGCAGGGCCTCGCGCGAACCCGCGGCTCCTGCCAGGGCGCCCGCCACCAGGGAGCCGAAAAGCTTTTGGCGCAGGGCGTCGGGGTCGTCGCTGAGGTTGCGGGCGGGCAGCCCCGGGACGGCGATGCCGTGCCGGGCCAGCCGCGCGGGGCTGACCCGGATGTCGGCGAGATCCCGGTAGACCAGACGCAGCGGGACGCCCGAACCGGACAGCACCACCAGCAGGTTCTGGCCGTGCGCCTCCAGGGCCACCCCCAGCTCCAGCAGACGCGACCCGGCCGTGAGCGCGAGCCGCGCGAAGCCGGCCAGCCACGCCGGGGAGTCCGCAAGACCGGTGAAGGGCAGGGCCGCCACCGGCAGCACCCGCTCGCCGGGTGCCGTGTACGAACGCGGCGACTCGCGCCACAGGGCGGCCAGGTCGGGGGAGTGAGCGGTGGCGGCGCCGAGGGTGCGGGTGAAGTGCAGCAGGCCCTCCATGCGGGGAGCCAGGTCCTCGGCGAAGGCCGACAGGACGGCAGAGGCGGCCACCGAGCCGACCGAGATGTCCCGCACCGACGAGGTCAGACGGGCCGAGAGCGCGGTCTTGACGTGCGGCCCGTCCGGCAGGGCCAGGGTGCGCAGCGACATCAGCGGGTGCGCGGCCAGTCGGCCGCCCTCACCGGGCCGCTTGAGCACATGCTCCGCCTGCCAGGGGTGCACCGGGACCAACAGACGCCCGCCGTCCCGCAGTTCCCGCGGCCACACCCCGGTCACCAGGCACTCCCGAGCCGCGACCGGCAGCAGGCACAGCTCGACCAGCGGCCGGTGCTCGGGGCCGTAGGCCAGCTGCTCAGCCACTGAAAAGCCCGGCCGGGAACGGCAGTTGGGGTGAAAGGGATGACCGTCGACCACCCGCTGCTCCCACTCCCAGTCCGGCGCGGTCCCCGACGGCGGGGCCTCGGGGCCCGGCGGCTGACCGGCCCGCGACAGCGCCAACGAAGCCGCGCTGCCCTGGAGTTCGACGGCGAAGGCCTCGCCGTGCGGCACGGCCAGCGCGGTCATCAGGCGCGCCGGATCCTCGTAGGACCTGCCGTCGAGCCGTACGGCGGCCACCCGGGCGGCCGTGGCGTACGGATCGGCCGGCGGCCCGTGCAGCGCACGGCCGTCGGCGAGGCGCAGCACCAGCCCGTCCCGTACCCGCTCCCGTCCCGCGACCCACGGCAGCGGCTCGTGCGCCAGCGCCCGCCACAAGCGGGTCAGCACGGACGCCCGCGCACCGCCCAGCTCGTCCGCGTACCGTGAGACGAGGTCGGGACGCGCCGCGGCCAGTTCCTCGCCGATCTCGGCCTCGGCGCTCGGAAGTCGGTGCACGGTCGGGCTCCTCGGGTACGGGTCGGGCGCGGGCGCCACGGTAGCGCGCGCCGGAGGGACATACTGATCACCTTCGCACCCGTGTGGACGTAGGGAACGAATGGAACCCGTGGAGCCCATGCCCGCCACCGACGACGTCGGACCGCGCGCCGACGCCTACGCGTCCGCGCCCCTGCTGAACTGCCTGATCCGCGAGGTGGCGCAGCCGTGCGCGGGCCAGGACGGACGGCGGGTGTACCGGCTGCCCGGCGGGGGGCGGCTGCTGCGGGTCCGCGACGGGCGACGGCCCGCGGAACCCGAGGTGTACGCGGCGGGCCGCTGGCGGCGCGTGGACCACAGCGAACTGGTCAAACTCGTGGCCGAGGAGCTGCGCCGGCACACCGGCCTGCCCAACGACGAACTGCCCGCCGAGATGATCGACAGCCGGGAGGCGGTGGCGGCGCTGCTCGCCGCCCGCGACCGGGCGACACCGCCCGGCGACCCGTACCTGCGCTCCGAGCAGTCCCTCGTCACGGGGCACCCCCACCACCCGGCGCCCAAGGCACGCGGCGGCGCCCCGGTCGCCTCCTGGCTGCCGTACGCGCCCGAGGCGTACGCCCGCTTCCCGCTGGTGCTGCTCGGGGTGCGCGCGGACACGGTCGTGGAGGACGGCGACACCTCGGCGCTCGACGCCCTCGGCCAGGCGCCGCCCGGCTACCGGCTCCTGCCCGCCCACCCCTGGCAGCTTCAGCTGGTGGGCGGCGACCTCGCCGAGGCCTTCGCCGACGGCCGGCTGATCCGGCTCGGCACGACCCCTTTCGACGTCTGGCCCACGGCGGCCATCCGCACCGTGAGCGCGCCGGACGCCGACCTCTTCCTGAAGTTCAGCCTCGACGTGCGCGTCACCAACGACGTACGGCGGCTGTGGCGGCACGACCTGCTGAAGCTGCGCCGCACGGACAGGGCCGTCGCGGCGGCCTTCGCCGCTCTCGGCGGCCCGGCGGCCTGGCTCTCCGACCGCGGCTACCGCACCGCGGGCTTCGCCTTCGAGGAACTGGCCGTGATCGTCCGCGACGGGCTGCGCGGGCATCTGCTGCCCGGCGCGACCCCGCTGCTCGCCGCCGCCCTGGCCGAGGGCTTCGACGGCAACCCGCTGGACGGCCCGGTGGATCCGGCCGCGTGGTGGGCGGCGTATCTGCGTCAGGTCCTGTCACCGGCCCTGACCGCCTTCGCCCGGCACGGCGTCGTCCTGGAGGCCCATCTGCAGAACTCGCTGGTCGCGTCGGACGCCGCCGGCCTTCCCGTGCAGGCGCTGTTCCGGGACGCCGAGGGGGTCAAGCTGCTGCCGGAGGTGTCGCGGGCGGCCGGCTGGGAGCGGCTGGTGTACTGCCTGTTCGTCAACCATCTCGGCGAGATCGCCGCCGCCCTGGTGGAACGGCACCCGGACCTCGACCCGTGGCCGGCCGTCCGCCGCGAACTGGCCCGCCACGACGTGCCCGAGGCCGCCGCGCTGCTCACCTCGCCGACCCTGCCCGGCAAGACGAACCTGCTGCTGCGCTGGACCGGGGCGGACGGAGCCGACGCCCGGTACCGTCCGGTGCCGAATCCCCTGGCCGGGGCGTAGGCCGGTGGGTCCCCGCGGGGCTCTCCCGAGGCCTGCCGCCGTGTCAGCCGGTGCCTGGAGGGCACCGGCTGATCGGATCCAACTCCCTCTGCGGGGGTGCCCATCGTGGCAGGTCGGCACCGCACGCATGTCTCCCGGGAGCCGCACGCTGACTGACCGCCACATCCCCCGGAGAGGATGGGCAGCCCACCGGTTGGACATGCACAATCCAATCTTCCGGAACGGGAGACCGGCAAGGAGTTTCCGGATGCGTCACTCGATCAGCGGAGCGCGATCGCGTCACCTGCTCCCGCCGTTCCACCTGCCGAGATCCCCCACGTGACATGGGTGCTTACTCCATTCAGGTGATGGGGTCGACGGCCCCTTGTCACCCGATCGGATGTATGGGTCACTGAGTGTGTGAAACCGGCGGGCCGCCCATCCCCTTGCCGGGGGAACGTCGAGACAGGCAGCGGCTGCCGGTTTTTTCCATGCTGCGGGAGACGGCACAGTTCGCGGGGTGCCCGGCCGTACACGCAGGAGCGGACGTCTGTTCGCCCACCGTCCGTCCAGCTGTGCTCCTGAGCCGCATCCTTCCGCGTCCAAGCGGCCGAAAAGGCTGATGGCGCCGGCCTGCCGACGACGTTCTCCACCTCTGTGCAGCGACGAACGGGTGACGGGTCCCGCCACCGGCGCGTCGCATGTCCCCATGGCAGAAGAAGGAGTATCGGCATGCCCATCTCTCCGAACCAGGGTTCCACCGGTGGAGGAACACTGGTGACCGTCACCGGCACCAACCTCTCCGGCACGACCGAGGTCAAGTTCGGCACCAAGTCGGCCACGAACGTCATCAATGTCTCGCCCACTCAGGTCACCGCGGTCTCTCCCTCGGGCGCGGGCACGGTCGGGGTGACCGTGACGACTCCGGGCGGGACGAGCAACCCGGTGCCGTTCTTCTACGTCGGCGCCCCGTTCAAGTCCTCCCTGAGCGCCGACTCCGGGCCCCTGGCCGGCGGCAACACCATCACGGTCAACGGCACCGGTCTGTCGACGGCCACCAATGTGTCCTTCGGCGGAGTCAGCGCCGCCCCCACGGTGAACTCCGACAGCTCTCTCAGCGTGGTCGTGCCCGCGGGCGCGGCGGCCGGACCGGTCGGGGTCAGCGTGACGACCGCGGGCGGCACCAACAACGGTCTGTCCTACACCTACGTCGACACCCCCACGATCGTGACCGTCAATCCGACCTCGGGGCCGACGTCCGGCGGAACGGCCGTGACGATCACGGGAACGAACCTCGACAGCACCAGTTCGGTGACCTTCGACGGCACGGCCGCACCGTTCGCCGTCACCAGCGCCACCACTCTGTCGGTGGTCACCCCGCCCGGCGCGGCCGGCGCCGTCGACGTCGTGGTCACCAACCCCTCCGGGACCGCCACCGAGACCGACGGCTTCACCTACGTCGCCGGCCCCGGGATCTGAGTCGACGCCTCGGGGAGGAGGCGCGCGACACCTGCACCCGTCCGAGCGGCAGTCTCCTGCTCCGCTCGGACGGGCGTCCCCCGCACCGACCATCTGCGTCCGAGCCGGCCCGCATGCGGATCCCTCCGCAGCGTCACGCGAAGGAGTACGGCCATGGCTGCCCCCGTCGTCTCGTCGATCAGCCCTGACCAGGGACCGGCCTCCGGCGGGACCACCGTCACCGTGATCGGTACCGGCTTCACGGACGCGACAGCGGTCCGGTTCGGCGGCATCGCGGCCACCTCCTTCACCGTCCTCAGCAGCACACAGATCACGGCGGTGACTGCCTCCGGCGCGGGCCCGGTCAATGTCACCGTCACCACCGGCCAGGGCACCAGCGCGCAGACGGTCACCTACACCTTTGTGCCCGCGCCCTCGGTGTCGAGCCTGGTGCCCAGCCAGGGCCCGGTCTCCGGGGGGACCACGGTGACGCTGACGGGCACCAACCTCTCCGGTACGTCCGCGGTGGGCTTCGACGGCACGGCGGCGGGGTTCACGATTCTTTCCCCCACGAGGGTCATCGCCGTGGCCCCCGCTCACGCGGCAGGCGCCGCGGCGGTCACCGTGACCACGCCCGGCGGCACCAGCACCCCCGACGACCCCGGTGCCTTCTTCTACTACGCTCCACCGCCGTCGCTGACCGGCGTCGCACCGCCGTCGGGACCCGCGGCGGGCGGCGCCCTCGTGACGCTCACCGGTGACGGATTCGTCAACGCGACGGCGGTGCGCTTCGACGGGACGGCGGCACCGTCGTTCACCGTCGTCTCCGCGACCCGGATCACCGCCGTGACCCCTGCTCACGCGGCAGGTGCCGCGGCGGTCGCGGTGACCACGCCCGGCGGCACCAGCAACCCCGGGAGCTACGTGTACCTCGACGCCCCGACGCTGACCTCCCTGACCCCTGCCCAGGGACCGACGTACGGGGGAACCGTCGTCACTCTGACCGGAACCGACCTCGCCGCCGCCACCGGCGTTCAGTTCGGCTCCACCCCCGCCCCCTGCACCGTGCTGTCCCCGACGACGATCACCGTTGTCGCGCCCGCAGGCGCCGCCGGGCCGGTCACTGTCACGGTCACCACTCCTGCCGGAGTCAGCAACGGACTCACCTACACCCGGGTCGCAGGCCCCGCCATCTGACCCGGCAGACCCGTCACGGTGCCGCCCATCAGGGAGATTTCCGTGATCGTGTGAGAGTCCGCCTAATTTCGATTGCGCGTGTCACGGCGTCGTCGCAGATGGCATATGCGGTGTCCTCTCCATGTCTCCCTTGGCAGGCGAAGAGCGGAAGGTGTGGTGGTTGTCGGTGCGCAGGATGATGTTCTCGTCACTCGTCCTCGGGGCGGTGAGTCTCGGCCTGGCGTGTGAGCTGCAAGGGGCGGTGGCGGCGGTGCCGGCGTCGGTGGAGACGGCGCACGTGGAGGGCGCCGTCTCCACCGACGCGAAGAGCGATGCGTTGGGGGCGGCGGTTTCCGGGGTCGTCACGGCGAGAACGGGTTTGATCATCCGTGCTCGGCCGACCACGAAGTCCGCCGAGTTGGGGACGTATCGCCGGGGTGCGCGGATCAGCATCCTGTGCGAGTCGCCGGGCGAGAGCGCGGACATCGGCACTCCGTGGTACAGGCTCGCGAACCGCTCGGGGTGGGTGGCGGCTCGCTACGTCAAGGTGCTGGACCACGTGCGTCTGTGCGGGGAGCCGGGGATCCCGGGCCCCCAGGGTCCGGCCGGTCCCGCGGGTCCGCAGGGTGCCACGGGTCCTGAGGGTCCTCAGGGGTCGGCGGGTCCTGCGGGGCCGCAGGGTGAGACGGGCGCTACGGGGTCTGCGGGTCCTCAGGGTCAGTTGGGTGCTGCCGGTCCGCAAGGTGCCACCGGTGCTACAGGTCCTCAGGGTCAGACCGGTCCTGCGGGGCCGCAGGGTGAGACCGGTGCGACGGGCCCTGCCGGCCCTCAGGGCGCTACTGGTGCCACCGGTCCGCAGGGTCAGACGGGCGCGACTGGGCTTCAGGGAGATCCTGGAATCCCGGGGCCGCAGGGTGAGACGGGTCCTGCAGGTCCTCAGGGGGAGACGGGCGCTGTGGGTCCGCAGGGTGTCGTGGGGCCCCAGGGTGAGGCCGGTGCGACCGCTCCTGCGGGGCCGCAGGGTGCGACGGGCGCCGCCGGGTCGCAGGGCGAGACCGGTGCCACGGGTCCGCAGGGTGTGACGGGCGCCACGGGTCCGCAGGGTGTGACGGGCGCCACGGGTCCGCAGGGTGAAACCGGTGCGACGGGCGCCACGGGTCCGCAGGGCGAGACCGGGGCTATGGGTCCTCAAGGGGCTGAGGGGCCCCAGGGGACCACGGGTCCCGCCGGGCCGCAGGGTGCGACGGGGGCCAGCGGGCCGCAGGGCGACAGCGGCCCCGCCGGGCCACAGGGCCCCGCAGGCTCCAGCGACACCACTCCGGTGGTCGTGGACGGCACGCTGACGCCGGGGCAGACATCCGCCTTGGTCGCGGTCTGCCCGGCCGGGCAGACCGCGGTCGCGGGCGGTTGGTTCGGAGGCGACGAGGTCATCCCGGTGAACAACTACCAGAGCACGACCGTGACCCCCGACGACAGCTGGACCGTCAACTTCCACAACACCTCTGCCACACAGTCGTACCCCATCACCGCCATTGCCTACTGCGCGCCCTGACGGCCCAGCCGAGCCGAGGAGGCCGACTCCTCGCTGTGCCGCTGCGGACCGGCACCGAGTGCGGAGGCGGCCCCCGTGGCACGGGCGCTCCGTGGGCTGCCGTACGCGGTGACTATGCTCGCTTCAAGCCGGTGCCCGAAGGCACGGCGCAACCGCACACCGACGGGGTGCTCGAAAGGGAGTGAGCGGCATGCTGGTCGGAACTCCCCAGATGCTGCCCGGGGCTGACCGGATACGGATTCCTGGGCTGCACCGGTGTGGGGGCGATCGTGGGGAATAAGGCGCTGAGGACGCGCCGACCTGGCAAGATGTTGCGGGAGGTGACTGCCTCCCGCTATGTCGCCGCGCTGCACTCCGGAGGCTCCGTGCCCGGAGTCGTCGAGGCCGACGACCTCGGTACCTACGTCGTCAAGTTCACCGGCTCCGCGCAGGGCCGCAAGGCGCTGGTCGCCGAGGTGATCGTGGGGGAGCTGGCGCGTGCTCTCGGACTGCGCTTCCCCGAACTGGTCCTGATCCACTTCGACCCGGCGCTCGCCGCGCACGAACCGCACCACGAGGTGCGCGCCCTGCTCGACGCCAGCCACGGCGTCAACCTCGGCATGGACTATCTGCCGGGCGCCCGCGACTTCACCCCGGAGGTGGCGGAGACCTTCCCGGTGGATCCGCTGGAGGCCGGCCGGATCGTCTGGCTGGACGCGCTGACGGTGAACGTGGACCGGACCGTGCACAGCTCGAACCTGATGGTCTGGCCCATCCTCGGCGTCGCGCCCCCGCGTCTGTGGCTGATCGACCACGGCGCGGCCCTGGTCTTCCACCACCGCTGGGACACCTCGGCGCCGGAGAAGGCGTACGACTTCCGGCACCACGCCCTCGGCCGTTACGCCCCGGACGTCCGTGCGGCCGACGCCGAACTGGCGCCCAGGGTGACGCGCGAGTTGCTGGAGGAGATCCTCGCGGAGGTGCCGGACGCCTGGCTCGCCGAGGAACCCGCCTTCGCATGCCCGGGCGAGGCCAGAGCCGCCTACGCCGACTATCTCGCCGCGCGGGTGGCGGCCTCGGCGGCCTGGCTGCCCACCGACTTCCCCAGCCGTGAGGAGCTGGCCGCGGAGGAGGCGTCGCGCGCGGCGAAGACGCGGCGTGGCCGGCCGAACTGGCTCAAGCGGGTCCCGGACCTGCACGGCAGACCGCCCGCCGAACAGGACTGGTCGGCACACCTGGGGTCACAGCAGTCCTGACGCGTGGGGCCGGGACGCGTGGGTGGCCCCGGACGTCGCCGGGGCCACCCGAAGGTGCGCGGGCCTCACCCCTGGAGCTGCTCGTACGCCGGCAACGTCAGGAAGTCGGCGTAGTCCTCGTCGAGCGACACTTTCAGCAGCAGGTCGTGGGCCTGCTGCCAGTGCCCGGCCGCGAAGGCCTCCTCGCCGATCTCCGCGCGGATGTTCACCAGCTCCCCGGCGGCGACCTTCCGGGCCAGCTCGGGAGTGGCCTTCTCGCCGTTCTCGAACTCGACGCCGGCGTTGATCCACTGCCAGATCTGCGAGCGGGAGATCTCGGCGGTGGCCGCGTCCTCCATGAGGTTGAAGATGGCGACCGCGCCCAGGCCGCGCAGCCAGGCCTCGATGTAACGGATGCCGACCTGGACGGCGTTGACCAGGCCGCCGTAGGTGGGCTTGGCGTCCAGCGAGTCGATCGCGATGAGGTCCTCGGCCCGGACGTGCACGTCCTCGCGCAGCCGGTCCTTCTGGTTCGGCTTGTCGCCGAGCACCCTGTCGAAGGACTCCATGGCGAGGGGCACCAGGTCGGGGTGGGCGACCCAGGAGCCGTCGAAACCGTCGTTCGCCTCGCGGTCCTTGTCGGCACGGACCTTCTCGAAGGCCACCTTGTTGACCTCGGCGTCGCGGCGGGAGGGGATGAAGGCCGCCATGCCGCCGATCGCGTGCGCGCCGCGCTTGTGGCAGGTGCGCACCAGGAGTTCGGTGTACGCGCGCATGAAGGGGGCGGTCATCGTGACGGCGTTGCGGTCCGGCAGCACGAACTTCTCCCCGCCGTCACGGAAGTTCTTGACGATGGAGAACAGGTAGTCCCAGCGGCCGGCGTTCAGGCCGGAGGCGTGGTCGCGCAGTTCGTAGAGGATCTCCTCCATCTCGTACGCGGCCGTGATCGTCTCGATCAGGACGGTGGCGCGGATCGTGCCCTGGGGGACGCCGACGTGGTCCTGGGCGAAGACGAAGATCTCGTTCCAGAGCCGGGCCTCCAGGTGCGACTCCGTCTTCGGCAGATAGAAGTACGGACCCTTGCCGAGGTCCAGCAGGCGCTGGGCGTTGTGGAAGAAGTACAGGCCGAAGTCGACGAGGGCGCCGGGAACCTGCTTGCCGTCGGCGTCGACCAGATGGCGCTCGTTCAGGTGCCAGCCGCGCGGGCGCATGACGACCGTGGCGAGCTCCTCGGCCGGGCGCAGGGCGTAGGACTTCCCCGACGCGGGGTCGGTGAAGTCGATGTTCCGGGTGTAGGCGTCGATCAGATTCAGCTGGCCGAGGACGACGTTCTCCCAGGTCGGGGCGGAGGCGTCCTCGAAGTCGGCGAGCCAGACCCGCGCGCCCGAGTTGAGCGCGTTGATGGTCATCTTGCGGTCGGTGGGACCGGTGATCTCGACCCGCCGGTCGTTCAGAGCCGCCGGGGCCGGCGCGACCCTCCAGGAGTCGTCCGCGCGGATCGCGGCGGTCTCGGAGAGGAAGTCGAGGGTGGAGGTGCGGGCGATCTCGGCGCGGCGCTCGGCACGGCGGGCGAGGAGCTCGTCGCGTCGCGGCGTGAACCGCCGGTGCAGCTCCGCCACGAAGGCGAGCGCCGCGTCGGAAAGGACCTCTTCCTGCCGGGGCAGGGGCTCGGCATCGACGATGGCCAGCGAGGACGGCGCTGGAGCGGACATGAGCTGTCACTTCCTTCGGAGGAACTTCTTCAGCGAACGACGTGCAGCACCACCATGCCGTGGCACTGGATGCCAATCGGCACGAATGGGGTGTACGGCGCCCGCGGATCGACCAGGCGCTTCTGAACAGTGGATACTAGTTTCCTCATGGTGGAAGTTCAATGGTTTGTTGATGTCGAGAATCTCCGGGTCGAGGCAAGGTGGCGCTCGGTGCCACCGTGCTCACTGGAGGTGCCCCAGATCCGCTTCGGTGTCGATGTCGTACGGCCGCGCCACGTCCCCGCACTCCACCAGGGTGAGCGCGTCCGCGTGCTCCTTGAGGTAGGCGCGTGCCCCCCGGTCCCCGGTGGCACTCGCCGCGATGCCCGCCCAGTGATCCGCGCCGAGCAGGACGGGATGGCCGCGCACACCGTCGTACGCCCCGGAGGCAAGCGACGTCCCGCCCCGGTACGCGGCCAGGATCCGCGCCGCCGCTTCCGCCGTGATCCCCGGCTGGTCGACGAGCGAGACCAGCGCCGCCCGGGCGCCCGTACCCGAGAGGGACTCCAGTCCGGCCCGGAGCGAGGAGCCCATGCCCTGTTCCCAGTCCGGGTTGTCCACCAGGACGCAGCCGCCGAACCGGGCCCGCCGCCGTACGTCGTCCGCCCCCGCGCCGAGGACCACATGGACGCGCGCGCACCCGGCCGAGCGCAGAACCTCGACCGCGTGCTCCACCAGGGGCCGGCCCCGGTGGACCAGCAGTGCCTTGGGCCGGCCGCCGAGCCGCCGCCCGCCGCCGGCGGCCAGCACCAGACCGGCGACCTCGTCATCCGTACGTGTCATGGGTCCTGCATACCTGACGGATCGTCGGCCGTACCGTCCGACGAGGGCTGAATTTCGGTCCGCGCGCTGGCGCACTGCGCCCCGGGTGGCGTTTACTGGCCCGGGTCCGGGGACTGCGCACGACGGTGTGCGAGGGGGAGGACTGTGTTGCGGAGCTTGGAACAGACGCCGGTGACCGGCAGCGGTGAAGACCCGAGAGTGGCGGAGCTGCGTGCCGCCGTGTCCCGCTTACGGCGTGAACTGGCCGCCCATCCCGTCGAGTTCCCCGACCGCGCCATAGCCGAGGACGAACTCGCCGCCCTCGCCGCGATGGCCGCCCACGGCATCCCCGAGCTTCCCCGGCTGCGCCGCTCCCTGCTGCTGATCGCCGGATCGATCGGTTCGGTCAGCGCCCTGGCTCGTGGCCTGTCGGAGGTCCGGGCGGCGGTGGACCTGTTCGGGCAGCCGCCGCGGGACTGACCGCACGCACCGGCACGCGGACAGCGCCCGCGCTTTCAGGGCCTGTTTCGGGACAGCCGGTGCCCACGCGCTCTCGAGGCCGGCACGGGCGGCAGGCGCCCGTGCCCACGGCCGGGTGCCGGGCGGTCGACGCCCGCGCCCTTCACGGCCTACCGCCCCGGACGGGCCCAGGCGGAAAGGCCGCCGCCCGGCCGGCTCAGCTCGTCGGACCGGAGCTGGCCAGGGACTGGGAGAGTTCCTTCGCCACCTGCTGGAGCACCGGGACGATCCGCTCCTTCGCGGCCTCGGTGACACGGCCCGCCGGGCCGGAGATGGAGATCGCCGCGGATGTGGGGGAGTCGGGGACGGTGACCGCGATGCACCGGACTCCTATCTCCTGCTCGTTGTCGTCCATGGCGTAACCGAGCCGCCGTACGTCCTCCAGTGCCGCCAGGAAGTCGTCCGGAGTGGTGATCGTCTTCTCGGTGGCGGCGGGCATGCCCGTACGGGCGAGCAGGGCGCGCACCTCGTCGGCCGGGGTGTTGGCGAGCAGCGCCTTGCCCACCCCCGTGGAGTGCGGCAGCACGCGCCGGCCGACCTCGGTGAACATGCGCATCGAGTGTTTGGACGGCACCTGTGCCACGTACACGATCTCGTCGCCGTCCAGCAGGGCCATGTTCGCCGTCTCGCCGGTCTCGTCGACCAGGCGGGCGAGGTAGGGGCGGGCCCAGGTGCCCAGCAGCCGGGAGGCGGATTCGCCCAGGCGGATCAGCCGGGGGCCGAGCGCGTACCGCCGGTTCGGCTGCTGGCGGACGTATCCGCAGGCGACGAGGGTCCGCATCAGGCGGTGGATGGTGGGCAGCGGCAGTCCGCTGCTCGCGGAGAGCTCACTGAGACCGACCTCGCCGCCCGAGTCGGCCATCCGCTCCAGCAGATCGAAGGCGCGCTCGAGGGACTGGACGCCGCCGCTGGCGGAGGACTTGGCGGAGTCGGAGGTGCTGGCGCTGGACGTCGGCACGGCGCGTTCCTTTCGAGGCTGGCAGGAAGGGCCAAAGCCTACCCGGGGCCCGGTTGGCTCCCCGCCTGTACGGAACTACGTTCTGTCAGTCGGAATTCTAATTCCGCTTTGTGGAAACGTCCAGACCGTGCCCGGCGAGCCGCCGTTCGGCAGTGTGCCCCTTGACGGGGTCGCGGCGGGAGCGAAGACTCCTTCAACAGAACGTTGAAGTCCATGACGTGGGGTTCCATCCTCGTACATCCAGTTTCCGTTGCGCGGAAGTGCAAACAGTCGCAGAGAGGGGTCCGGGTGTCCGACGCTGAACTGGTGCTGCGCTCGACGCGCGTCGTCACGCCCGACGGGACGCGCGCCGCCTCGGTCGCGGTCGCCGACGGCACCATCACGGCCGTACTGCCCCACGACGTGGACGTACCCGCGGGGGGCCGCCTGGAGGACTTCGGCGACGACGCCCTGCTGCCCGGCCTGGTCGACACCCATGTGCACGTCAACGACCCGGGCCGCACCGAGTGGGAGGGCTTCTGGACCGCCACGCGGGCGGCGGCGGCCGGCGGCATCACCACCCTCATCGACATGCCGCTCAACTCCCTGCCGCCCACCACCACGGTGGACAACCTGCGCGTCAAGAGGGACGTGGCCCGCGACAAGGCCCACATCGACGTCGGCTTCTGGGGCGGAGCCCTGCCCGGCAACGTCAAGGACCTGCGTCCGCTGCACGACGCCGGCGTCTTCGGCTTCAAGGCGTTCCTCTCGCCCTCGGGCGTGGACGAGTTCCCGCACCTCGGCCAGGACCAGCTGGCCTGCTCGCTCGCCGAGATATCCGGTTTCGGCGGTCTGCTGATCGTGCACGCCGAGGACCCGCACCACCTCGCGGCCGCCCCACAGCACGGCGGCCCCCGGTACACCGACTTCCTCGCCTCCCGCCCGCGCGACGCCGAGGACAGCGCCATCGCCGCCCTGATCGCCGAGGCCGGACGGTTGAACGCACGCGTCCACGTGCTGCACCTCTCCTCCGGTGACGCGTTGCCGCTGATCGCCGAGGCCAGGGCACAGGGCGTGCGGATCACGGTCGAGACCTGCCCGCACTACCTGACCCTGAGCGCCGAGGAGGTCCCGGACGGGGCCAGCGAGTTCAAGTGCTGCCCGCCCATCCGCGAGGCCGCCAACCGGGACCTGCTCTGGCAGGCGCTGGCCGACGGCACCATCGACTGCGTGGTCACCGACCACTCGCCCTCCACCGCCGACCTGAAGACCGACGACTTCGCCACCGCCTGGGGCGGCATCTCCTCGCTCCAACTCAGCCTGTCCGCCGTCTGGACCGAGGCCCGCCGACGCGGCCACGGCCTGGAGGACGTGGTGCGCTGGATGTCGGAGCGGACCGCACGACTGGCGGGCCTCGACGCCCGCAAGGGCGCCATCGCACCCGGCCGCGACGCCGACTTCGCGGTCCTCGCGCCCGAGGCGACCTTCACCGTGGATCCGGCGGCCCTCCAGCACCGCAACCGCATCACGGCCTACGCGGGCAGGACGCTCGGCGGAGTCGTGCGGTCCACCTGGCTGCGCGGCGAGCGGATCTGGGCGGACGGCGAGTTCACCGAGCCGAAGGGCCGCCTCCTCGACCGGCCCTGACGGAACCTGCCCGGCTTCACGGGAGAGCCTGGAGCTGAGGGACCCCGCCCGGCCCGGACGAGGCCCGTCCGGGCCGACGGGCCTGCCCGGACCTGGCCGGACATCCACGCCTCCCGGCCTCCTCTCCGCACCGGCCCCCACCGAACCGAAAGGAAGACCTGATCACCGTGACGGCGCTGCATCAATCCAGTTGGGCGAGGTTCACCGGCGACGCGAACCCCTACGGAGGCGGTGACCCGTACGCGGACTACCGCACCGCCGACTTCCCCTTCACCCGGCACGCCGACCTCGCCGACCGGCGGCTCGGCGCCGGTGTCATCGCAGCCAACGACGAGTTCTTCGCCCAGCGCGAGAACCTGCTGGTGCCCGAACGCGCCGAGTTCGACCCCGAGCATTTCGGGCACAAGGGCAAGATCATGGACGGCTGGGAGACCCGGCGGCGGCGCGGTGCCTCCGCCGACCGCCCCTGGCCCACCGAGGACGACCACGACTGGGCGCTGATCCGGCTCGGCGCGCCGGGCGTCGTGCGCGGCATCGTCGTCGACACGGCCCACTTCCGCGGCAACTACCCGGAGGCGGTGTCCGTCGAGGGCACCTCGATGGCAGGCTCCCCGTCGCCGGAGGAACTGCTGTCCGACGACGTCAAGTGGACGACTCTGGTGCCGCGCACCGCCGTCGGCGGCCACGCGGCCAACGGCTTCGCGGTCGATGTCGAACGGCGCTTCACCCATCTGCGCCTCAAGCAGCACCCCGACGGGGGTATCGCCCGGCTGCGGGTGCACGGCGAGGTGGTCCCGGACCCGAAGTGGCTGGCGGCGCTCGGCACCTTCGACGTGGTCGCCCTGGAGAACGGCGGCCGGGTCGAGGACGCCTCCAACCTCTTCTACTCGCCGGCCACCAACACCATCCAGCCCGGCCGCTCCCGCAAGATGGACGACGGCTGGGAGACCCGGCGCCGGCGCGACCGGGGCAACGACTGGATCCGCTACCGGCTGGCCGCCCGGTCGGAGATCCGTGCCGTCGAGATCGACACCGCCTACCTCAAGGGCAACAGCGCGGGCTGGGCGTCGGTCTCCGTGAAGGACGGCGAGAACGGCGAGTGGGCGGAGATCCTCCCGCGCACCCGCCTCCAGCCCGACACCGACCACCGCTTCGTGCTGCCCGCGCCGGCCGTCGGCACGCACGCGCGCGTGGACATCTTCCCGGACGGAGGCATCTCCCGCCTGCGCCTCTTCGGCACCCTCACCCAGGAGGGCGCGGCCCACCTCGAGGCCCGCCACCAGGAACTGGGCGGCTGACCTCCCGCCCGCGCAGGTCCATGCGGTCCGTCCGGACTCGCGGGGCGCACCGGCCTGACAGCACCGGTGTGCCCCGCGATGCCTGCCGTCCGGTCAGGCAGCGTGGCCGCCGTCCACCGCGAACTCGGCTCCGGTGACGTAGGCGGCCTCGGCGCTCGCGAGGTACGCCACCGTGGACGCCACCTCGGCGGTGGTGCCGAAGCGGCCCAGTGCCGTCATCTGCGCCTGGCCGGGGGCGTGGGGGCCGTCGGCGGGGTTCATGCCGGTGTCGATCGGACCGGGGTGCACGAGGTTCGCCGTGATCCCGCGCGGCCCGAGTTCACGGGCGAGCGCCTTGGTCAGACCGATCAGGGCCGCCTTGCTGGTGGCGTAGAGGGTTCCGCCGGGCCCGGGGACGCGCTGGGTCATGCAGGTGCCGATGGTGACGATCCGGCCGCCGCGCCCCATGCGGGAGGCGGCCGCCTGGCAGGCCAGGAACACCGCGCGCACATTGACGGCGAGCACCCGGTCGACGTCGGCGACCGTCAGTGACTCCACCGGCCCGAGCAGGCCGATGCCCGCGTTGTTCACCAGCACGTCCAGCCCGCCCAGTTCGTCCACCGTACGGCCCACGGCCCCCGCCGCCTCCCGGGGATCGGCCGCGTCCGCCCGCAGGGCCGCGGCCCTCCGTCCGAGCCGCTCCATGGCCCGTACGACGTCCTCCGCCGCCTCCTTTCCGTTCACGTAGGTGATGGCCACGTCGTGGCCCTCGCGTGCGAGGCGTACCGCCGTCGCCGCGCCGATGCCACGGCTGCCGCCGGTCACAAGAGCCACTGTGCCGTTCGTCCGCGCTGAAGAAGTCATGCCCCCATCCCAGCGGCGGGGCGGCGCGGACACTGGCGGCGGACGGACACCGACGTCGGCAAGCTCGTCCTCACCGGCTTCGTCGCCCTCGGCAAGGCAGGCGGCAGCGGACGGGCAGCCGGGAACCGTCAGGGATGAAGGACCACGCGTCGGCCGTGCAGCTCTCCCCGCTCCAGACGGCGGTGGACGTCCGCCGCCTCGCGCATGGGGCGGTGCTCGACCGACCGGGGGCGCAGGCCGCCCGCCGTCAGCAACTCGTCGATCGCCGCCGCGGCCTCGGCGAGTTCCGCGACCGTCGCGTGGGAGATGACGAAGCCGCGCAGCGACCCGTCCTTCATGTACAGCGGGCCGACCGGCAGCACCGGCTCGGCCCCGGGGCCGGCCATGAGGACGATCCGCCCGCGTCGCGCGAGCAGGCCGACGGCGGCCCTGAGGTCGTGGTGGCCGGAGGTGTCGACATGGACGTCCACGCCGTCGGGCGCCAGCGCCGCCAGCCGCTCGGTCAGTCCGGAGTCGCGGTAGTCCACCACCTCGGCCGCCCCGAGGGACCGTACGTGGTCGTGGTCACGTGGCGCGGCCGTCGCGAGCACCCGCGCCCCCGCCCGCGCCGCGAGCTCCACCAGCGCACCGCCCACGTTGCCGCCCGCGCCGCCGACGAGCACCGTCTCGCCCGGGCGCAGCCCGCCGTGCGTGTGGAGCGCCAGATGGGCGGTGGCGGCGGGATGGAACACGGCCACCGCCTCCTCCGGGCGTACCCCGGCCGGCAGCCGGTAGAGGCGGTCGGCGGGCACCACGGCCTGCTCGGCGGTCGCGCCCTGCCGGCCGTCGTGGCCGAGACTGTCGCACCACACCGTCTCGCCCGCGGCGAAGCCGCACCCCGGTGAGGCGACGGTGCCCACGAGATCGCGCCCGATGACGAAGGGCATCGGCACCGGCGTACGGAACACCCCGGAGCGGACGAGGGCGTCCACCGGATCGACCGTGGTCACCAGCACGTCCACCAGCACTTCTCCGGGGCCCGGCACGGGTGCGGGCAGCTCTCCCCAGCGGATGACGTCGGGTGGACCCAGTCGCTCGATGTACGCGGCACGCATGATCGATCATTGTCCCACCGGTCGGGCGGGTGCGCGGCCCACGCCGACGGGCGGTGCGTCGGGGGGCGGCGAGCCGGCCTGTCGGCGGATCGGCCGGGTCTCGTGCGTCCCGGCCGAACTCGACCCGGGCGAACGGGTGGACGGCGCGCTGCTCGCCCACAGGCCGGGAGCGTCGAGGACGATGTGCTCCCGGGTCCCGGGCACTCGGCGACGGTGCCGTGCGTTGGCTCCTCAGGGGGGAGCCGCTCGTGCTCCGGAGGAGAGGGGTCATGGCGGACGTGATCGACCTGACCGAGTACGGGCAGCGGTTCCGCGAGGACCCGCACCCGGTCTACGCGCGACTGCGCGAACTCGGCCCCGTCCACTGGGTACGGCTGCCACCGCCCGAGGGCTACGACACCTGGCTCGTCGTCGGACACGAAGAGGCGCGCACCGCACTCGCCGACCCGAGGCTGGCCAAGGACGTCGGCGGGGTGGACGTGACGGCGGTCGAGGAGCAGGCGATCGGCAAGCACCTGCTGATCACCGACCCGCCGCAGCACACGCGACTGCGCTCGCTCGTGACGCGCGCGTTCACCGCCCGCCGGGTCGAGGCGCTGCGGCCCCGGGTGCAGCAGATCACCGACGAGCTGCTGGAGGCGATGCTGCCGCGCGGACGCGCCGACCTCGTGGAGGCCTTCGCGTACCCGCTGCCGATCACGGTCATCTGCGAGCTGCTCGGTGTGCCGGAGATCGACCGCGCCGCGTTCCGCGAGATGTCCAACGAGGTGGTCGCGCCGACCAGCGAGGAGGCGAACCTGCGGGCCGTGGAGCGGCTCGGCGCCTATCTCAGCGCGCTGATCGAGGACAAGCGGTGCGCCGGCCCGGCCGACGACCTGCTCAGCGACCTGATCCGCACCACCGCCGAGGACGGTGACCGGCTCTCCCCCGGGGAGCTGCGCGGCATGGCCTTCCTGCTGCTGATCGCGGGCCACGAGACCACGGTCAACCTCATCACCAACAGCGTGCACGCCCTGCTCACCCATCCCGACCAGCTCGCCGCACTGCGCGCCGACGCCGATCTCGTCGACGGCGCCGTCGAGGAGACGCTGCGCCACGAGGGACCGGTGGAGAACGCCACGTTCCGCTACGCGGCCGAGCCGCTGCACATCGCCGGCACCGCCATCGCGCGGGGCGAGCCCGTGATGATCGGCCTCACCGCGGCCGGCCGGGACGGCAGCCGCTTCCCCGCCCCGGACCGCTTCGACATCCACCGTGACACCCGCGGCCACCTCGCCTTCGGCCACGGCATGCACTACTGCCTCGGCGCCCCCCTGGCTCGCCTGGAGGCCCGCACCGCGCTGCGCAGCCTCCTGCACCGCACCCCCGGCCTCGCCCTCGACGGCCCGCCGGGCGAGTGGCTGCCGGGCATGCTGATCCGCGGCGTGCGCAGCCTGCCGGTCCGCTGGTAGCCACGGCCGGCCGGTCGTCCCCGCGGGCCGTCGTCGGGCGCCGGCCCGGCGCCGAGTGTCGGTGGCCCACAGGTCCTGGCGTGCGGTGCGGCGGCTACCCGGACCAGGCCCGGGCCCCTCCGGCGATCTCCGTGAGGCCGACCGCGCGGTGCTCGTGGCGGGACAGTTCGCAGGCCTCGGCGATGCGCAGGGCCTGGAGGGCCTCGCGTCCGTCGCACGGGTTGGGCCGTTCGCCGCGCACCAGTTCGACGAAGGCGTACAGCTCGGCCTCGTAGGCCGCGCCGAAGCGCTCCAGGAACCCGGTCCACGGCTTGTCCGCGGCCGGCGGCCCGGTCGGTTCGGTGGACGCGATGGGCGTACGGTCGTCGAGGCCGACCACGATCTGGTCCAGCTCCCCGGCCAGTTCCATGCGGACGTCGTAGCCCGCGCCGTTCAGCCGGGTCGCCGTGGCCGTGGCGAGAGTGCCGTCGTCGAGGGTCAGCAAAGCCGCGCAGGTGTCGACGTCGCCGGCCTCCCGGAACATCGCGGGCCCGGCGTCGGACCCGGTCGCGTACACGTCCACCACCTCACGTCCCGTCACCCAGCGCAGGACGTCGAAGTCATGGATCAGCGTGTCCCGGAACAGGCCGCCGGACAGCGGCAGCCACGCCGCGGCCGGCGGTGCCTGGTCCGAGGTCAGCGCGCGGACGGTGTGCAGCCGGCCGAGCCGGCCCGAGCGCACCGCCTCCCGGGCGCCGGCGTAGCCCGCGTCGAAGCGCCGCTGGAAACCCATCTGGAGGATCGTCCCGGCCGCCTCGACCTCGGCGAGGGCGTGCAGCGTGCCCGGCAGGTCCAGAGCGATCGGCTTCTCGCAGAACACCGGGAGTCCCGAACGTGCCGCGCGGCCGATCAGTTCGGCGTGCGCCGAGGTGGCGGTGGTGATCACCACGGCGTCCACGCCCCAGGTGAAGATCTCGTCGACCCCGGGGGCCGCCGTCTCGCCCAGCCGGTGGGCCAGCGCCTGCGCCCGCGCCGGGTCGGCGTCCGTGAGGATCAGTGAGCCGACGTCGCGATGACGGCTGAGCGTGTTCGCATGGACGGCGCCGATGCGGCCCGTACCGATGACCCCGATGCGCATGGAAACAAGGTGGGGGCGGACCCGGTCACCTGTCAATCTCCATGTCCGGACAATCTGACTACACGACTTCCCGTCAACCGGCCACCGGGCTACGCTCGGCCCGTGCCGAAACCAGTCGTGGACCCCACCGCCGCGCTCGACCTCCGCGTGGACCGGAGCTCGCCGGTGCCGTTGTACTTCCAGCTGGCGCAGCAACTGGAGGCGGCGATCGAGCACGGCGCCCTCACCCCCGGCAGCCTGCTGGGCAACGAGATCGAGCTCGCCGCGCGGCTCGGCCTGTCCCGACCCACCGTCCGGCAGGCCATCCAGTCGCTCGTCGACAAGGGCCTGCTGGTGCGCCGCCGCGGTGTCGGCACCCAGGTCGTGCACAGCCAGGTCAAGCGCCCACTGGAGCTGAGCAGCCTCTACGACGATCTGGAGGCGGCCGGGCAGCGGCCGGCGACCACGGTCCTGGTCAACACGGTCGTCCCGGCCTCCGCCGAGGTCGCCGCGGCCCTCGGGGTGGCCGAGGGCGGCGAGGTGCACCGCATCGAGCGGCTCCGGCTCGCGCACGGCGAGCCGATGGCATACCTGGTCAACCACCTCCCCCTCGGCCTGCTCGACCTGGACACCAATCAGCTGGAGGCCACCGGCCTGTACCGGCTGATGCGCTCCGCCGGGATCACCCTCCACAGCGCCCGCCAGTCCATCGGCGCCCGCGCCGCCACCCGCGACGAGGCCGAGCGGCTCGGCGAGGAGGAGGGCGCCGCCCTGCTCACCATGCAGCGCACCACGTTCGACGACACCGGCCGCGCCGTGGAGTTCGGCAGCCACACCTACCGGCCCTCCCGCTACTCCTTCGAGTTCCAGCTGCTCGTACGGTCCTGAGCGGCGCCGCCCGGCCCCCTGCGCCCGCGTGGTTTCCGCGCCTCTCGCGTGCGTGGCTTCGTCGCGTTGTCCGGACAATGTGTCCGCGCTTCGCCCCCCGCCCGTCCGTTCCGTCGCACCCGTGTCCGATAATGGGACGTTCGGGGCTGATGGGATCGCCGTCAGCCCCGTGCCTACGTTCGAACACGGCAAGAAGGGCACGGCCTCGTGGCACGCTTTCCAACCTGGGTGGGCATCGCGCTGGCAGGGGCACTGTCGCTGTCCCTCGCGGGATGCAGCAGCACCGGCGGCAAACGGGCGGAGGACGCCCGCAAGGCCGCGGCGGCCCAGGGAAGGGCGGCGGTGAACACCCCCCGCTGGACCTTCGCGATGATCACCCACTCCGGTGACGGCGACACCTTCTGGGACATCGTGCAGAGCGGTGCCAAGCAGGCCGCCCTCAAGGACAACATCAACTTCCTGTACTCGCACGACGACGAGGCCCAGCAGCAGGCGCAGCTCGTCGACGCGGCCGTGGACAAGAAGGTCGACGGCATCATCGTCACGCTGGCCAAACCCGACGCGTTGAAGGCGGCGCTGGCGCGCGCCGAGAGGGCGGGCATCCCGGTCATCACGGTGAACTCCGGGTCGGCCCGGTCCAAGGCGTTCGGCGCGCTCACCCACGTCGGCCAGGACGAGACCGTGGCCGGCCAGGCCGTGGGCGAGGAGCTGACCCGGCGCGGCAGGAAGAGGGCCCTGTGCGTCCTGCACGAGCAGGGCAACGTCGGCCACGAGCAGCGCTGCGCCGGCGTGGCGAAGACGTTCTCCGGCACGGTCGAGAACCTCTACGTCAACGGCACCAACATGCCGGACGTGCAGTCCGCGATCGAGGCCAAGCTCCAGGCCGACAAGTCCGTCGACGCGGTCGTCACCCTCGGCGCGCCGTACGCGGACACCGCCGTCAAGGCCAGGACGGACGCGGACAGCACGGCGGAGGTCGACACCTTCGACCTCAACGCCAAGGTCGCCGCCGAGCTCGAGGACGGCACGCTCGGCTTCGCCGTCGACCAGCAGCCGTACCTCCAGGGCTACCAGGCCGTCGACCTGCTGTGGCTGTACAAGTACAACGGCGACGTCCTCGGCGGCGGCAGGCCGGTGCTCACCGGCCCGCAGATCGTCACCAAGGACCAGGCCGCCGCGCTCGAGGAGTACACGAAGCGGGGCACCCGATGAGCGCGACCATGGAACGAACGGCCGACGAAAGGATTCTGCAGAGCTCTCCGCTGCGGAAGCTGCTCTCCCGCCCCGAGCTGGGCTCGATCGTCGGCGCACTCGCCGTCTTCGCCTTCTTCGCCCTCGCCGCCGATGGCTTCCTGCGCGCCTCCAGCCTCAGCACCGTCCTGTACGCGTCGTCCACGATCGGCATCATGGCGGTCCCGGTCGCCCTGCTGATGATCGGCGGCGAGTTCGACCTGTCCGCGGGCGTGATGGTGACCTCCTCGGCGCTGATCTCGTCCATGTTCAGCTACCAGATGACGGCGAACACCTGGGTCGGCGTGGGCGTCTCGCTCCTGCTGACCCTCGCCGTCGGCGCCTTCAACGGCTTCATGCTCGCCCGCACCAAGCTGCCCAGCTTCATCATCACGCTGGGCACCTTCCTGATGCTGACCGGCATGAACCTCGGCTTCACCAAGCTGATCGACGGCACGGTCTCCACCAAGACCGTCGCGGACATGGAGGGCTTCCCGAGCGCCCACGCCGTCTTCGCCTCGACCCTCACGCTCGGCGATGTCGACGTCAAGGTCACCATCCTGTGGTGGCTGGGCCTGGTCGCCCTCGCCTCCTGGATCCTGCTGCGCACCCGCGCCGGCAACTGGATCTTCGCGGTGGGCGGCAACCAGGACGCGGCCCGCGCGGTCGGGGTGCCGGTCACCAGGACCAAGATCGGCCTCTACATGGGCGTGGCCCTGGGCGCCTGGATCTCCGGCCAGCACCTGCTGTTCTCCTTCGACGCCGTCCAGTCCGGCGAGGGCGTCGGCAACGAACTGATCTACATCATCGCCGCCGTCATCGGCGGCTGCCTGATCACCGGCGGCCACGGCAGCGCCGTCGGCTCGGCGGTCGGCGCGCTCCTGTTCGGCATGACCAGCAAGGGCATCGTCTTCGCCGAGTGGAACCCCGACTGGTTCAAGTTCTTCCTGGGAGCGATGCTGCTCCTCGCGACCCTGCTGAACGCCTGGGTCCGCAAGCGCGCGGAGGCGACGACGAGATGACCGAGACCACCGGGCGCACGCCGGGGGCGGCAGGACGCCCCCCGGGAGCCGTCATCGGCGCTCCAGGATCCCTTGAGCGCACACCAGGAACGCCGCGACGCACGCCGCTGATCGAGCTGACCGACGTCAGCAAGCACTACGGCACCGTGCGCGCCCTGCGGAACGTCTCCATGGAGGTCCACGCGGGGGAGATCACCTGCGTCCTCGGCGACAACGGCGCCGGCAAGTCGACACTGATCAAGACGATCGCCGGGCTGCACCGGCACGACGCCGGCACCCTGCGCATCGAGGGGGAGGAGACCCGCCTCGACTCCCCGCGCGACGCCCTGGACCGCGGTATCGCCACGGTCTACCAGGACCTGGCCGTCGTCCCCCTGATGCCGGTCTGGCGCAACTTCTTCCTCGGCTCCGAGCCCCGCAAGGGCGCGGGCCCGTTCAAGCGCCTCGACACCGGCCTCATGCGCCGCACCACCCGCGAGGCACTGCTCCGTATGGGCATCGACCTCAGGGACGTCGACCAGCCCATCGGCACCCTGTCGGGCGGCGAACGCCAGTGCGTGGCGATCGCGCGGGCGGTCCACTTCGGGGCGAAGGTGCTGATCCTCGACGAGCCGACGGCGGCACTCGGCGTGAAGCAGTCCGGCGTGGTCCTGAAGTACGTGGCCGCGGCCCGGGACCAGGGCCTCGGTGTCGTTCTCATCACGCACAACCCGCACCACGCCCACCTCGTGGGGGACCGCTTCGTGCTGCTGAAGCGGGGCACGATGGTGGGCCGGCACACGCGGGACGAGATCACCCTGGAGGAGCTGACCCGTCAGATGGCGGGCGGCAGCGAGCTCGACGACCTCCGTCACGAGCTGGAGAAGAGCACTCCGTAGGGTGATGCGCGCGTCCGTCCGTACGGCCCGCGCGCACGCGCGTGGAGGCCGTACGGGGCGCCCGCCGCTCGGTCCCCCTACGACACGCTTACCGGCGGTGCGGCAGAATCGGGGCCGATGAGCACCTACCGCGACCTCACCGCCCCTATCGGCTCCCGCCGCGCCCCCGTGCTGCGCACGGTCGGCACCAGGGAGCGCCGCTCGCACCTGACCGCACCCCGGGTGCCCACGGTCGGGATCGACATCGGCGGCACCAAGGTGATGGCGGGCGTCGTCGACGCCGACGGCAACATCCTGGAGAGGCTCCGCACGGAGACCCCGGACAAGTCCAAGAGCCCGAAGGTCGTCGAGGACACCATCGTCGAGCTCGTCCTGGACCTCTCCGACCGGCACGACGTGCACGCCGTCGGCATCGGCGCGGCCGGCTGGGTCGACGCCGACCGCAACCGCGTGCTCTTCGCCCCCCACCTGTCCTGGCGCAACGAGCCGCTGCGCGACCGCCTCTCCGAACGCCTGTCGGTGCCGGTCCTGGTCGACAACGACGCCAACGCCGCCGCCTGGGCCGAGTGGCGCTTCGGCGCCGGCCGCGGCGAGGACCACCTCGTCATGATCACGCTGGGCACCGGCATCGGCGGCGCGATCCTGGAGGACGGCCAGGTCAAACGGGGCAAGTACGGCGTCGCCGGCGAGTTCGGGCACATGCAGGTCGTGCCGGGCGGCCACCGCTGTCCCTGCGGCAACCGGGGCTGCTGGGAGCAGTACAGCTCCGGCAACGCCCTGGTGCGCGAGGCGCGGGAACTGGCCGCGGCCGACTCTCCGGTGGCCTACGGGATCATCGAGCACGTCAAGGGCTCCATCTCCGACATCACCGGCCCGATGATCACCGAGCTGGCCCGCGAGGGCGACGCCATGTGCATCGAGCTGCTGGAGGACATCGGCCAGTGGCTCGGCGTCGGCATCGCCAACCTGGCCGCCGCCCTCGACCCGTCCTGCTTCGTCATCGGCGGCGGGGTCTCCGCGGCCGACGACCTGCTGATCGGTCCCGCCCGGGACGCCTTCAAACGCCACCTCACCGGCCGCGGCTACCGCCCCGAGGCCCGCATCGTGCGCGCCCAGCTCGGCCCCGAGGCCGGCATGGTCGGCGCTGCCGACCTCGCCCGGCTCGTCGCCCGCCGCTTCCGGCGCGCCAAGCGCCGCCGCGTGGAGCGCTACGAGCGCTACGAGCGGTACGCCGAGGCCCGGCGGGCGGCCCGGGAGGCACTGTGACGATGTCACTGCCGCGCCAGGCGACGCCCCCGGACGCACCACCGCCCCGCCCGGCCGAGGACCGCCGGCACCGCGACCGGCGCCGGGCCCTCACCCTGCTGATCATCGTGCTGCTGATCGGCGTGCCGGCCGGCTATCTGGTGATCTCCGCCAACCAGAGCCGCGACAGCGGCAAGGACAAGGAGGCCAAGTACGCGGCGACCGGCCTCACCCCCACCTACCCCGCCAAGGTGCAGCGCCGCCTCTACCAGGTGCCGATCCCGCACCCGGCCGACCGGGTCGCCTCCTACGAGACGAACAACTGGAAGACCAGCCGTCTCTACGTCCAGTTCCGCACCACCCAGGCCGGCCTCGACACCTACCTCGACGCCATGGGCGTGCACCGGAACGACCTGAAGAAGGGCGCCATCACCATCAGCGCCCGCGACCAGAAGATCAGCGGCTGGAAGTTCACCGACCCCGGCCCCTGGTGGGGCCTGAGCCACCACCAGAAGAACCCCGCGCCCACCCAGGACGTCGTCGTGAACCTCTCCGACCCGGTCCTGCCGATGGTCTACGTCGTCTCCCGCACCGTCCCCTGACACCGGGGCCGGCGGCCCCGAAGACGTCGCCGGAGCCGAATGTCAGACCCCGCCCGTAGAGTCGAAGACGACCGCATCGACCGGTGAGGGGGAGGTGACAGGACGGATGAGCGACATGGCCGTGGCCGAGACGGCCGGCGCGGCGGACACCGTGTCCGTGCGGCTGGCCGCCGTCTTCCTGCCCGCACCGCTCCCGCGCGAGGGCCGCGTCGCCTTCTGGGACCCGGCCGGCGAGGTGTGGCCCGAGGGCCGGCCGCCCGGCACCCCTTCCGCGCGCGCGGAACTCACGGTCGTGGGACCGCGCGGACGAGGCGTCCGCCGCAGGACGGCACCCGCCCTCGTGCTGCCGGTCGAGGCGGCCCTTCCCCACCTCGCGCGCGCCCGGCACGACCCGACGGCACACCCCGCCACCGCGTGCTGGGGCGCGGCCGCGCTGCACGCGCTGCGACTCACCGCCCGCGGACGGCTGCTGCCCGGCCTGACCGCCACCGGGCACGACGCCTGGCGCGCCGGCCCCCTCGACCCGGACGACATCGCGCACCTGCGCGCGATCGCCGCCGCCCTGCCGTACGAGGGCCACGCCGTGCCGCTGCCCGGCACCGGTCCGCTCCGGCTGCCCGACCCCGAGGCGCTGCTGCGCGCCTTCCTCGACGCCGTCGCCGACACCCTGCCCCGGACCCCCGCCGCGGCCCACACCTACGGCAGGCCCTTCGCCGACCGCCGGGCCCAGCACCTGCCGGCCGCCCGCGACTGGGCGGCCGAGGTCGCCGCGGGCATGGACGCCGGGGTGCGGATCTCACTGCGCCTGGACTTGTCGGCGCACGACCTGTTCGACGGCGACGCCGACGAAGTCGGGACCTCACGCCGGGCGGGCGCGGCGATCGTGCAGGTGCACAGCCTCGCCGACCCCACTCTCGTCGCCGACGCGGCGGCCCTGTGGGCGGGGGAGGCCGACGCGGCCTTCGGTCCGCGCGCGCGGGTCGACACCGCCCTCGCCGTGCGCCGCGCGGCCCGCGTCTGGCCGCCGCTCGACCGGCTCGGCGAGCAGGAGGTCCCCGACGTCCTCGCCCTGTCCGAGGACGAGGTGAGCGAGCTCCTCGGCGTGGCCGCGACCCGGCTCACGGCGGCCGGTGTCGCCGTGCACTGGCCGCGCGACCTGGCCCAGGACCTGGCCGCCACCGCCGTGGTGCGACCCGCGCCGGGCTCCGCGACCGACGGCACCGGCTTCTTCGAGTCCGAGCACCTGCTGAGCTTCCGCTGGCAGCTGGCGCTCGGCGGGGACCCGCTCACCGAGTCCGAGATGGACGTGCTCGCCGAGGCCCACCGGCCGGTCGTACGGCTGCGGGACAGCTGGGTGCTCGTCGACCCGGCCCTCGTCCGCAAGGCCCGCAAGCGCGACCTGGGCCTGCTCGACCCGGTCGACGCGCTCTCCGTCGCCCTCACCGGCGCCGCCGAGGTCGACGGCGAGACGGTCGAAGCTGTGCCTGTGGGCGCGCTCGCGGCCCTGCGGGACCGCATCACGAGCGGCGTGCGGCCGGCCGAGCCGCCGCCCGGACTCGCCGCCACCCTGCGCGACTACCAGCTGCGCGGCCTGGCCTGGCTCGACCTCATGACCTCCCTGGGCCTCGGCGGCTGCCTCGCCGACGACATGGGCCTCGGCAAGACCGTCACCGTCATCGCCCTGCACCTGAAGCGGGCGCACCGCGCACCCACCCTCGTGGTCTGCCCGGCCTCCCTGCTGGGCAACTGGCAGCGGGAGATCACCCGGTTCGCGCCCGGCGTCCCCGTCCGCCGCTTCCACGGCCCCGACCGCACCCTGGACGGCCTGTCCGGTGGCTTCGTGCTCACCACGTACGGCACCATGCGGTCCACGGCGCCCCTGCTGGCCGAACAGGACTGGGGGATGGTCGTCGCGGACGAGGCCCAGCACGTCAAGAACCCGTACTCGGCGACCGCCAAGGCCCTGCGCACGATCCCGTCCCCCGCGCGCGTGGCCCTCACCGGCACCCCCGTGGAGAACAACCTCTCCGAACTGTGGGCCCTGCTCGACTGGACCACTCCCGGACTGCTCGGCCCCCTGAAGTCCTTCCGCGCCCGGCACGCGCGCGCGGTGGAGAACGGCGAGGACGAGCAAGCCGTGGAGCGGCTGGCCCGCCTGGTCCGGCCCTTCCTGCTGCGCCGCAGGAAGTCCGACCCCGGCATCGTCCCCGAACTGCCGCCCAAGACCGAGACCGACCACCCGGTCCCGCTCACCCGCGAACAGGCCGCGCTGTACGAGGCGGTCGTGCGCGAGTCGATGCTCGCCATCGAGACCGCCGAGGGCATCGCCCGCCGGGGCCTGGTGCTCAAGCTGCTGACCTCGCTCAAGCAGATCTGCGACCACCCGGCGCTCTACCTGAAGGAGGAGCACCCGCGCGGCGGCGACCGCCTGGCCGCCCGCTCGGGCAAGCTCGCCCTGCTGGACGAACTGCTCGACACCCTGCTCGCCGAGGACGGCTCGGCCCTGGTGTTCACCCAGTACGTCGGCATGGCCCGTCTGATCACCGCCCACCTCGCCGCCCGTGCGGTCCCCGTCGACCTCCTCCACGGTGGTACGCCGGTCGAGGAGCGCGAGCGCATGGTCGACCGGTTCCAGGAGGGCGCGGCCCCGGTCCTCGTCCTGTCCCTGAAGGCGGCCGGAACCGGCCTGAACCTCACCCGCGCGGGCCATGTCGTCCACTTCGACCGCTGGTGGAACCCGGCGGTCGAGGAGCAGGCCACCGACCGCGCCTACCGCATCGGCCAGACCCAGCCCGTCCAGGTGCACCGCCTGATCACCGAGGGCACCGTGGAGGACCGCATCGCCGAGATGCTCGCGGCCAAGCGTGCCCTGGCCGACGCGGTCCTCGGCACCGGCGAGTCGGCGCTGACCGAACTGACCGACCGCGAACTGTCCGATCTGGTGTCGCTGCGGAGGGAGGGCCGATGAACCCACGACCTGCCGACGCGGCGCGCCGAGCTCTCCGGGCGGCCAGGCCACAGCGGCCGGCCCCGACGCCCGACCCGGAGGTTCCCCGCAAGGCCGAGCCACGAGAAACCCTCCCGCCGGAGCGGACCGAACGAACCGAACGACCGGAACGACCCGAAGGCCCCGAACGGCCGGTCGTTGACGCCGCTCAGCCGGAGCAGGCGGGCACCGGCGGTGGCGGTGACCGTCCGGGTGACGTGGCTCGTGAGGCTTTGCGTGCTGCGGTTTCGGCCCGGCGTGGTCTCGGTTCCGGGGTCGGTGGGGCGGTGGAGTCTTCCGGGGCGGCCGGCGCGTCCGACCCTGAGGGCGGCGGGGTCCGCGGGCCGGGCCGGTCGTCCGTTGCCGGAGACCCGTCGGACCACCCGACCACCACCCGTGGCAGCGGTGACCGTCCGGGTGATGTGGCTCGTGAGGCTCTGCGTGCTGCGGTGTCCGCCCGGCGTGGTGTCGGTTCCGGGTCCGGTGGGTCGGAGGGCGGGGCGGTGGAGTCCTCCGGGGCGGCCGGCGCGTCCGTCCCCGAGGGCGGCGGGGTCCGCGGGCCGGATCGGCCGGAACGGCCGGCCGTCGACGTCGCTCAGCTGGATCAGCCGACCACCACCCGTGGCAGCGGTGACCGTCCGGGTGATGTGGCCCGTGAGGCTCTGCGTGCCGCGGCTTCCGCCCGGCGTGGTGCCGGTAACGGGACCGATGGGCCGGAGGGTGAGGCGGCACAGTTCTCCGGAGACACCAGCGCACTGCCGGCGCCCCACCCCGTCCCCCGCACCATGGCCTCGCCCCGGCGGGACGGCGATGTGCGGCGCACCTTCCCCGCGTTGTCCGCCCGGACGGCGGGCGAGTCCGGCTTCGCCGAGACCTGGTGGGGCGAGGCGTGGCTGGACGCGCTGGAGAAGGGCGCGCTCGATGCGGCGCGGCTGGCCCGGGGGCGGGGTTACGCGGAACGGGGGCACGTGGACGCCATCACCGTGACCCCCGGCCTCGTCCTGGCATACGTACGGGGAAGCCGCCCGCGGCCGTACCGGGTCCAGGTGCGGGTGCGGACGCTGGACGACGCCGACTGGGACCGGTTCCTGGACACAGCCGCCGAACGTCCGGGGCACATCGCGGCGCTTCTGGACAAGGAGATGCCCCAGTCCCTGGCGGACTGCGGCGTGCCGCTGCTCCCCGGCCCGGGCGACCTCGACCCGCAGTGCAGTTGCCCCGACCGCGGCCACCCCTGCAAACACGCGGCGGCCCTGTGCTACCAGACCGCGCGGCTGCTGGACGCCGACCCGTTCGTCCTGCTCCTGCTCCGCGGCCGGGGCGAGCGTGAACTGCTGGACGCCCTCTCCCGGTTGAGTGCCGCCCGCTCCGCCCGGGCCGCGCGCGAGCGCGCCCCGGAGCCCTTGCCGGGGGTGCGCGCCGTCGACGCCCTCGCCCCCCGCCGGCTGCCGCCCCTGCCCCCTCCGCCGCCGCCGCCTCCGCACCCCGAACAGCCCCCGGTGTATCCGGCGTCGCCGGGCGGCCCGGACCCGTTCGCCCTGGACCAGCTCGCGACCGACGCCGCCGCGCGCGCCCACGCGCTGCTCACCACCGGACGGGATCCCGTGGGCGGTCTGACGCTGTGGGAGGACGCGGTACGACTCGCCGCGGCCCGCCCCGGCTCCGGGCTGACCGCGGCCACCCGCGCCCTGTACTCCTCCCTCGCCTCCGTCACCGGCCGCACTGCTGCCGACCTGGCGCGCGCGGTGGCCGCCTGGCGGCAGGGCGGCCTGGAGGGACTCGCCGTCCTGGAGGAACCCTGGGACCCGCCGGCCGGCCGCTTCGACCGGGCGCGTCCGCTGCTCCTCGCCGCCGACCTGCCGGCCTTCCGCCCCTCGCACAACCGGCTCACCCATCCCCTCGGCCACCTCCAGCTCCGCCTGGGCTGGGACGGTCTGTGGTACGCGTACGAGTCCGAGCCCGGCCGCGACGACTGGTGGCCCCGGGGCACCCCCGACCTGGACCCGGTCGGCGCCCTGACCGGCCTCGCCGCCCCCGGCGGCCTCTGAGCGCGCACGCGCCGGCCGTACGCCTGGAGGCCGCCCACGACGACCGGCGCGGTCGTCGCTCCCGCGACTTTTCGTACCCGCCCGCGGCGGTGCCGAGAAGTCTCCGGGCGGTGCCCGGGTGAGGTGGTCGCCGCGGTCGGACCGGTCGTGGACGACGGTGACGAGGCAGCTCGTTCCCGATCGGAACGCGTCCTGCGCGGCGGCGCCGGCGTGAACGCCGGTGCCGCCGCGTCGCGTCGCCGCGCCCCGCTGGTGTTCCGGGACGCGACCGGCCGGAGAGTCCGGACTCCGTCAGAAGCGGTCGACGTCGATGACGGCCTGCGTGAAGGCCTCAGGAGCCTCTTGCGGCAGGTTGTGGCCGACCCCCTCCAGCATGCGATAGGCGTACGTGCCGGTGAACCGGTCGCGGTACGAGGAGCCGTACCCGGGCTCCGTGAAGGGGTCGCTCCCGGCGTCGAGGGCGATGGTGGGAACCGTGATGACCGGACGCTCGGCAAGCTGTTCCTCGTAACGGTCATAGCGGCGCTCGCCGTCGACGAGGCCCAGCCGCCAGCGGTAGTAGTGGAGCACGACGGACGCGTAGTCGGGGTTGTCGAAGGCCGCGGCGGCGCGTTCGAAAGTGGCGTCGTCGAAGTTCCAGGTGGGCGAGATGACGTTCCAGAGGTGCCGCGCCAGGTCTTTGCGTCGGGTCCTGTCCTCCATGGCGATCCGTCCGCGCTCCGTGCCGAAGTAGAGCATGTACCAGTAGTTGCTCTCGACCTCGGGAAGAAGGGGCTGGAGGCGGTTGGCCTCCAGGTCGGTGACGCGGTATCCGCCCACCGAGACCAGGGCTCTGCAGCGGTCGGGCCACAGGGCCGCGATGACACCGGCGGTTCGCGCGCCCCAGTCGAAGCCGGCCAGAACGGCCTGGTCGATGTCCAGGGCGTCCATCAGCGCGATGATGTCGAGAGCGACCGCCGCCTGCTGGCCGTTGCGGAACGTCCGGGAGGAGAGGAACCGGGTCGTACCGTGGCCGCGCAGATAGGGCACGATCACGCGGTAGCCCTCGGCCGCCAGGGCAGGCGCGACATCGACGTAGCTGTGAATGTCGTGGGGCCAGCCGTGCAGCAGGATGACGACGGGGCCGTGGGCGGGGCCCAGCTCGGCGTAGCCGACGTCCAGCAGCCCCGCCTTGATCTGCTCGACCGGGGTGAAGTGAGGGTGGGCCGTCGCGACCGCCGCACCCTCGGATGCGGGCGTGGGGCCGTGCGCCGCAGCGTGTTCGTCAGTCATGAGAGGCCTTTCCGGAGGTCAGGAGTAGAGCGCGGCGGCTCCGTTCCACAGGGCGCCCGGGTTCAGGCGCTCGGGGAACCGCTCCAGCATGGCGTTGAAGAAGTCGAGGGCGTTGTCGTGCCGGGCGAGCAGCTCCTCGGCGGCGTCGAGGTACTGGCGGGTCTCGTCGATGCAGCGGGTGGCGTCGTCGTCCAGTTCCTTGTTCTTGTGTCCGGTGACGATGTGGCGGGGCCTGAGGTCCTCGACGACGGCGATGGCTCGGCGCCACGCGTCCAGGCCGCCGTTGCCGGCCTCGACCAGGAACTGGTGCACCCCGTTGTAGATCACGTCACCCGCGACCACGAGGTCGAGGTCGGGGACGTGCAGGACGCTTGTGTCGTCGGTGTCGCTGTGGCCGGCTTCGACGATCACCAGATCGTGGCCCTCCAGCGTGAAACGGTTGTCGGGCACGGTGACGGCCGTGACGGGCGCGTCCGGGATCTGGCCGGGGAAGAACATGTCCCAGAAGCCCGCACGGATGGCCACGTTGTGGTGCATCTGCTTGATCGTGCCGGCGCTCGCGACGACCTGGGCGCCGAATCGCTCGGCCAGGACGCCCGCCGTGAACCAGTGGTCGCCGTGACCGTGCGTGGCGAAGATGTGGGTGAGGTTCTTGCCGGTGGCCTCGATCCACTCACCGACGGCCTCGGCCTGAGCGGACGTCAGCGGCGGGTCGACGAGCACGGCGTCGCGCTCGCCGTGGACCAGCGTGACCGACAGGGGCGAGAACATCCGCCGGTCGCCGTTGGGGACGAGCTCGGGAACGTTCAGCGGGATCGGATCGGCGACGAAGACCTCGTACCTGAGAGTGCTGTTCGATGTCATGGCATTACCTCTGGTTCGTGATTGATTGTTCTATGGATGAAGGGGGCTGGCTGCCCGGGAGAAGGACGGAGCCGACGGGCGGCGCCCCACATCTGTGCCGCCGAAGTGGCCGGGTCCGGAAGGCGGCCGGCCAGGAAGCGGCGGACCGATCGCCGCGGCGCGAAGAACCCCACGCCGTGGTGAGCGGCGGGAGGGCACCGCCATGGGCTGCTGCTCCCGAGGGCCGGACCGGACCGAGCCGCCGTGCCGGCGTCAGCGGCCGGCGGCGCCGACCGGTGACGGCCGGACCGTGCCGGTCGCGGTCGTGTGGTGCGGCCGGTTGTGCACCAGAAGGGCGGAGGCCAGTGCGGCGCACAGGAACACGACGGCGACGACGGCCATGCCCGCATGCACCCCGGAGGTGAAGGCGTCGCCGACCGCGGCCGTCACGCTCGGCGGAGTGCCACCGTGGGCCCTGCCGGTGGCGACGGCGTGCTCGACGGCGGGCCAGGCCGCCCGGGGCACATCGTGGGCGTCGAGCCGGGCCGGCAACTGGGCCTGGAGCCGGTTGGCGAGCAGCGCGCCGAGGAGCGAGGAGCCCGTGACGGACCCGATCTGGCGGAAGGCGTTGACGGCTCCGGAGGCCATGCCGGCGTGCTCGTGGGAGACGCTGACCAGGGCCGCCGCGGTGCTCGGCGCGGCCACCATCCCGCAGGCGGCTCCGAAGAGGACGTACAGCCACCACACCTGGGAGTAGGGGGTGTCGGGTCCCACGGTGAGGAACCCAGCGGCGGCGGCCGCTCCGACGAGGAAGCCCAGCGTCAGCGGGAGCTTGAAGCCGGTGCGGCGGATCAGCCGGCCGGCCGCGTAGGCGACGACGACGTAGACGCCGAAGAGGGCCAGCAGGCGCCACCCCACGTCCAGGGCGGACAGCCGCTGGACACGCTCGTAGAAGAGCACCGACAGGATGGCCACGCCGGTGAACCCGAAGAGGGAGACGGCCGCGATGAACATGACGGCGCTGAAGGATCTCGAGCGGAACAGGGTCATGTCCAGCATGGGCGTACGGCCGGCGCGCTCGACGAGGACGAAGCCGGTCAGCGCCGCGACCGCGACGAACCAGGCGGTGAGGATGCGGGGGCTGGTGTAGCCGGCGTGTCCGCCCTCGATGAGGGCGTAGACGAGTGCGGCGATGCCCACGACGGCGAGTACCTGGCCGGGGATGTCCAGCTTGCCGCCAGGGCTGCGTGATTCGGCGACGAAGGCGGCGACGCCCATGGTGACCACGGCCAGGACGGCCGTCGACAGGAAGACGGTGTGCCACTGGAAGTGGCCCAGCAGTCCACCCGCGATGAGGGGGCCGACGGCGAGTCCGATGCCGGAGGAGGCCGCCCAGGCGGTGACGACTTCGGTGCGCCGGTGCGGGTCGGGGAAGGCGGCCCCCAGGATGGCCAGACTGTTGGGCAGGATGAGCGCGCCGCCGACGCCGGAGACGAGCTGACCGGCGATGACGCCGGTCACCGAGGTCGCGGTGTAGACGGTGAGCGACCCGATGATCATGATCGCGGAGCCGGTGAGGAAGACGCGCTTGCGGCCGAAGAGGTTGCCGACCGTGCCCGCGGACATCACCAGGCAGGCCACGAGCAGCGTGTAGGCCGAGGGGATCCAGACCAGCCCGCTCGGGGAGACGTGCAGGTCGTCCTGGATGGCCGACAGCGCCGACACGGACGCGGTGATCAGCAGAAAGGTCGTCATGGCGCCCAGGCACATCGCGGTGAGCGTGACGGCCGCGGTGAGCCGGGAAGGCGGGTGATCGCCGGCCGGCCCGCCGGTGGGGTTCGACCGTCCCGCGCGCTGGACGACGCTGGGGGAGGGAGTGGAGGTCACGGCGTCCTCGCCTCAGCCGAGCTGCGGGTAGAGGGCGGCGACCCCGCCGGAGAGGTTCGCCCGGACGTGGCGGCTGATGTCGTCGACGACGATCTCGTGCGTGCCGGCGGCGATGCCGTCCACGGCGGCACGGGCGACGTCCGCCGGGTCGGTCTTGGGCTCGGTGACATGGCGGGCCATGTCGGTGTCCATGTAGCCGACGTGCAGCCCGGACACGGTGATGCCGCGGGGCGCGAGCTGCTGGCGCACGGTGTTGGTCATGCTCCAGGCCGCGGACTTGGCGGCGGAGTAGGCGCCCACGGTCGGGAAGCTGATCCACGAGAGCACCGACAGGATGTTGAGGATCGAGCCGCCGCCCCGTGCCTCCATCACCGGGGCGAAGGACCGGATCACGCGCAGGGTGCCCAGGTAGTGGGTGTCGATCTCCAGCTGGAGCGCGTCCCAGCTGCCGTTCAGCGGGTCGGCCCCGGTGGAGCTGCCCGCGTTGTTGATCAGCAGGTTGACGTCGTTCGCCGCCTCGGCGGCCGCGGCGATCGATGCGGGATCGGTGACGTCCAGCTGGATCGCCTTCACTCCGGGCAGATCGATGTGCTCGGGCCGGCGGGCCGCCGCGTAGACGGTGGCGCCCCGTGCGGCCAGTTCCTGGGCGAGTGCCCTGCCGAGCCCCCGGTTCGCGCCCGTGACCAGGGCGGTTGCCGCGCTGATGTTCATGACTTCTCCTTCGGCTTGCACAAGAAGTGGCTGACTTATGTTTCTCTAAGTCAGCTCGACGGTATAGTCTGACGAAGGTTGAAGCAAGTCAGCTGGGAGAGGGGGAGCAGACATGAGCGATCTGCTGTCGGAACGGGACACCTGGTCCATGACCAACTGCTCCATCGCCCGGACTCTGGAGATCGTCGGCAACCGGACGGCGCTGCTGATCATGCGCGAGGCGTTCTTCGGCACCCGCCGGTTCGACGACTTCGCGAAGCGGGTGGGCATCGGAGACCCTGCTGCCGCGGCGCGCCTGAAGGAACTGACCGCCGCCGGACTCCTGGAGCGCGTCCCGTACCGGGAGCCCGGCCAGCGGACCCGGTACGGCTATCAGTTGACCGACAAGGGCCGCGACTTCCTGCCGGTGCTCGTGGCGCTGCGGCAGTGGGGCGATGCCTGGGCCTCCGACGAGCAGGGGCCCCCGGTCGTGGTGCGCCACAAGGACTGCGGTGCCGAGGTGCGTGCCGTGCTCCGTTGCGACGAGGGGCACGACGTGCAGTTCGAGGAATCGTTCGTCGACGCCGGCCCGGGTCTCGTCCGCGTCGGCCCGGACAGTCCCTGACCGAGAGGGCGACCGGCGGGGCCGGGCGGCGCGCCGTCGGGAGGAGGCGCGCCGGTCAGATGTGAGGGTGCGCCGAGGGACCCGGGCGGGTCCGGGCCTGCGGCGGCGTCAGCGGTCCGTGGTCGTCCCCGCAGACGATCACTGCGTGCAGCGGCTCGCCGCAGTCCGCGTGGAGAACCTCCAGAGGTGGGCCTTCGGGGTCCGCGGTGTACCGGTCACCCCACTGCTTGAGCGCGATTATCGCCGGCCACAGGTCCCAGCCCTTGCGTGTGAGCCGGTACTCGCGCCGGGTGCGGCTGCCCGGCTCGCGGTAAGCGACGGTCTCCAGGATTCCGGCGGCCACCAGTTTGCGCAGCCGGTCCGCCAGTACCGCCTCGGAGAGCCCGATGTGCCGCCGGAATTCGTCGAAGCGCCGGACGCCGTTCATGGCGTCCCGAAGCAGCAGCAACGACCACTTCTCGCCGACCAGGTCCAGCGTCCGCTGGACCGTGCAGTTCTCGGTGCTCGTCTCCAGCCAGCTCATGCGCCCATCCTAGGCTGGCTTCGCTGTTGACAGCCAGATCGTGGCCATCTAGCTTCGCTATATGAAGTCAGAGCGACAGGGAGCGAGCATGCGCAGGTCACGGACGGTCGACTGGGAAGATCCCACGGTCTCCGCCGACGCCGTCCCCCACCACAGCGGTCTCGACTTCCTCCGCGAGATCCTGGCCGGACGGCTGCCCGCCCCGCCCATCGCCGCCACCCTGGGCTTCACCCTGGAGGAGGCCGAACACGGCCGCGCGGTCTTCGTACTGGTACCGGGCGAGGAGCACTACAACCCGATCGGCAGCGTCCACGGCGGCGTCTACGCCACGCTCCTGGACTCGGCGGCCGGCTGCGCGGTGCAGACCGTGCTCCCGCAGGGCATGGGTTACACCTCGCTCGATCTGACCCTGAAGTTCCTGCGCCCGGTCACCGTCGACACCGGGAAGGTCCGCGCCATCGGCACCGTCCTCAACGCCGGGCGCCGCACCGCCCTCGCGCAGGCGGAGCTCCGAGACTCCGAGGACCGGCTGCTGGCCCACGCCACCAGCAGCTGCATGCTCTTCCCGGTCCAGCCCCGCTGACCGCGACGCGCGCGCGATCCCGCCCGAAATCTGCGGGTGACGACTCGGTGCCGGAGGCAAGCACCGTTGCCGTACCAGGCGCGTCGCACGCGCAGGTGAACGGGTGATCAATACTCCCCGTCGTCGCCGGTTTCGCTGACCGGCGATTCGGGCTCGTGGTTGCCCTGAAGCATGTGTCCAGAAGTTCTGCGCTCAACGCAGGACGGTGGCCGCCGGAGGCGGAGGGCGTTGTCGTGCACCGCCGCCACGCGACCCGGATGTCCGCCGGACGCGCCCTCGCCGTGATCGGTGACCGACCGGCTACGGGGCGAGTGGCGCGAGCGTGTGCTCGGGTGTGGTGAGGATCGAGTAGTGGCCTTGGCCGGGATGGATGTGAAGGCGTGCGCCCGGTATCGCCGCGGCGAAGCGGCGGGCGTGCTGGAGCGGGACGGTGGTGTCCGCGTCCCCGTGGTGGATCGACGTGGGCACACTGATCGACGCGAGGTCGAAACCCCAGGGTCGGGTCAGTAGGCGCAGATCCTGCCCGACTCCACCGCTCCCGCGGTGGAACGCTCGCAGGTAGTTGGTCAGAAAGGCAGCTCGCGCGTCCGGCTGGGCGAGAGCCTGCCGGTCGCCGGCGGGCATCTCGCTGGTCGCCAGGCGGAGGAACAGCCCTGGTGCCCGACGCGTCAGCGTGGCCAGGCGGCCCAAGAACCAGCCACCGAAGGCCGGAGCATGCCGGGCGATCTGCAAGGACACGCGTTGCCCGGCCGCCATCCCGCGGGTGGGCCAGGCCGGCGGGCCGAGGGGCGCGACGAGCATCAGGCTGCGGACACGGTCAGGCAGCTCGGCCGCGCACGCGGCCGCGAACGCTCCGCCGCCCGAGACACCGAGCAGCGCCACCGAGCCGACGTCCAACGCGTCCAGGACCAGGGTGGCCTCCGCAACCCAGTCCACGACCCGCGACAGGCGACGGGCGTCCGTGCCGCCAATGCCGGGGCGATCCGGGGCGATGAGGCGCAAGCCGAGCGCGTGGGCCGCGTCCGCGAGGCTGTACACGGCCAGCCGGGAGTCGGCGAACCCGTGGCAGAACAGCACCGCAGGCGCGTCAGGGTCCCCCACCACCTCGACCGCGATCACCCCGTCGTCGGCTCGGTGCACCTCCACCCTCATATCGTCTCCCATGACCGTGCTCTGAGACCTGAGCGGCTTTCCGGAGGCTCTGCCGGTAGCCGGCCGGGAGACACGAACCTGCCCGGGGCCGCGCGGTAAGGAGCCGGCCCGGCGATGCTCTTCGAGAACGCCTGGACCGGCCCCCTGGCCGTGACGCGCAGGACTTCTGGAAACGCGCTGGGAGGACCGACCCCGGAGGCCGCGAGGGGGCTGAGCGTCCGCCCACGGCCCACCTGGCGATCCCCGTCGCAGGCAGTCGTGCCATGGCGCCGCCCGCGACGCGTCGGTTCCCTCGTGTGGCGTACTCGTGTGGCGTACGGACATGCTGCCCGGTGGCGATCTTCATGGGTGGCCGTTCGTACGATGGGTGTACGGGACGGCCTGTTCGCGAGTGGCCGCATCCGCCTCCGGCCTCTTCACGCCGCCCGGCCGCCCGGGGAGACAGGGGCGTGGCTGCTGAGGATTCGCGAGGCCGCCAGGCGCCGTGAACCGTTCCCCGGGTCCCGGGCCGGAGGCGGATGCGAGTCGCCGACCCGGTGCAGGCGTGTCCGGGAGCCGATTCGGCAGTGAGAAGCAGCCGATGTTCTATTACCTGCTCAAGTACGTCCTTCTCGGGCCGTTGCTGAGGCTGCTGTTGCGGCCGCGGGTCGAGGGTCTCGAGCATGTTCCGGCGCAGGGTGCGGCGATCGTCGCCGGGAATCACCTGTCCTTCGCCGACCCCCTCCTCATGGCCGCGGTGCTGAAACGGCGCATCACGTTCCTGGCCAAGGCGGAGTACTTCACGACGCCGGGCCTCAGGGGCCGGCTGACCGCGCTGATCCTTCGCCGTACCGGGCAGATTCCGGTGGACAGGTCGGGCAGGGCCGCAGGGCGGGCAGCCCTCAGCGAGGGGCAGGCGGTACTGGCGCAGGGAGAACTGCTCGCGATCTTTCCGGAGGGCACGCGCTCCCCCGACGGCCGGCTGTACAGGGGCAAGGTCGGGGTGGCGGTGATGGCTCTGGCCGCCCGCGTTCCGGTGATTCCGGCCGCAACGGTGGGGACGTACCAGATCTGGGGCCGGGCACGTGTCCGGCCGAGACACCCGCCGGTCGTGATCCGTTTCGGGGAGCCTCTGGACTTCTCGCGCGCTTTGCGAGGACGACGTACCAGGAGACGGTGCTGCGGGCCGTCACCGACGAGATCACGTACGCGATCCTGCGGCTCTCGGGTCAGGAGTACGTGGACCGGTACGCGGCCGACGTGAAGGCCGCACAGGCTCCCGGGCGCCAAGGCTGACGGGGGCTTTGGAATGCGTGGACCGTTTGCGAACCCGCCCGCCGACGGCGTTCCAGCAGCCAGTGCGGGAAGTAACTGCCGGGACCGGAGCTTGGGGACGGCGAGTTCGGACGGTGCCCGCTCGGGTGTCC
>NZ_JBSFRB010000058.1:0-44366 GCF_053589015.1 Streptomyces sp. NPDC003393
GCGGGTACTTCCTCGGTGCAGGCATCGTCTGGGCTCCTCTCGCAAAAACCCATCTGACCCTCTGTCACCACTTCCCGCATCTCGGGGGAACCTCAATCCCGGCTTCCCCCACGCCATGCTCGCCAGTGACCACATACGCGTACAGACCCGCGGCGACCTGAAGATCCAAGCCCGCCATTGACGGACGCACGCAGGGCGGCATCTTGCCGCCCCCGCGCCCATCGCCAGTCGACCACCCGTGATCAGACCTTCACGATGAGCAAGACGGACCTCGCGCACTGGAGGAGCCCGACGTCCCGGCCTTCGGCCTCGTGGACCGCGCATGAGTCCATCGGGTTGCGCGGCCGGTGTCCAGCCCTCTGCCTCTTCGTCGCGCCCGCCATGCTGCCTGCGTGGTTCCAGGAGTTCCCAGTGGGCGTCAGAGAAGTCACTGGAATACGGGCGGCCCCCTCAATTGGTCAGGAGTGCCGGCGGGCGGCCAGGCGAGGGTGTGTCCAGCCAGTGGTGTAACTCGGTTGTCGGGTTCTAGCGGCGGGCGGCCGAGAGTCGTCCGTCGAAGGTGATGTCGAATGCTTGCGGGCTTCCAGCGGATCGCCCAGCGTCGCCGTCCTGTCCCGGTCGGGTCCAGGCTCATCACCGCCAGATACACGCACTTCAGCGCGGCTTGCTCTGTCGGAAAGTGCCCGCGGGCGCGCACAGCCTTGCGGATGCGTGCGTTGATCGACTCGATGGCATTGGTGGTGCATACGATCCGGCGGATCTCCACGTCGAACCGCAGGAACGGCACGAACTCCGACCAGGACGACTCCCACAACCGCACGATCGCCGGATACTTGCTTCCCCAGGCCTCGGTGAACTCCACGAACCGCTCCAGCGCGACCTCCTCGGTCGGCGCGGTGTAGACCGGCTTCAGTCCACGCGCGATCTTCTCCCAGTCCTGCCGCCCGCAGTACTTGAACGAGTTGCGCAACAGGTGAACAACGCACGTCTGCACGATCGTCGCAGGCCAGACCGTATTGACCGCGTCCGGCAACCCGGTCAACCCGTCGCAGACCAGCATCAGCACGTCCGCGGCGCCGCGGTTCTTGATCTCGGTCAGCACCTGGAGCCAATATTTCGCGCCCTCGCCCCCGTCGCCGACCCACAGGCCGAGGATGTCGCGGTGGCCCTCGGCGGTGACCGCCACGGCCATGTAGACGGGCCGGTTGGCGACCTGCCCCTCCCTGATCTTGACGTTCACACAGTCGATGAAGACGACCGGGTAGACCGCGTCGAGCGGCCGGTTCTGCCATTCCGTCATCCCCGCGACCACGCTGTCGGTGATGGTGGAGATGGTCTGCTTGGAGACGCTCGCCCCGTAGACCTCGGCCAGGTGGGCGGAGATCTCGCCGTGGGTCAGGCCCTTGGCGGACAGGGACAGCACCATCTCATCGACACCGGCAAGGCGCTTCTGACGCTTCTTGACCATCATCGGTTCGAAGGTGCCGGCCCGGTCCCGGGGCACCTCGATCTCGACGGTTCCGATATCGGTGGTCACAGTCTTGGCCCGGTGGCCGTTACGGCAGTTCTCCCTCCGCCCGGCCTCGGCCCGCTCGCCGTTCTCGTGGCCCAGGTGGTCGGTGATCTCGCCCTCCAAGGCGGACTCCAGCAGCTTCTTGGTCAGCTGCTGCAGCAGACCGCCCTCGCCGGCCAGCTTCATCCCGCCGTCCTTCGCACGGGCCATCAGCTGCTGGACCAGGGCGTCGTCCACGACCTCGTCCACGGTCACCTCCTGGGCCTTGGTGTCACTCACCACGTCAGTCATCAACTGTCGCTTCCAGCTCGGGAGTTACACCAGTGACCGTACAGTCCCGCCCCAACTGAAAGGGCGAGGCTAATACTCCAGTGCGGTTTCGTGATCTAATCAGCGGGTCCGTCGGCGGATCGTCGTTGGTAGTGGCTGCGTCGGGCTGTTGCCTGGTGGCGTCTGCGCCAGGTGGACCAGTGCAGCAGTCTGGCGGCAGTCATGGCCGGTGGGGGGAAGACGGCGACGAGCAGGTGACGGATCTCCGGGACGGTCAGCATGATCGGATCGTGGCTGCGGGCGGGGTGTTGCGGATCGGCAGGCCGGGTGGGGTTCGCGTCGGCGGCGAGGGCGGTCAGGAAAGGCCAGGGCCAGCATGGCGAGCGTGATGTGCCGGTGCCATGAGGTCCAGTGCCTGACCTGGTAGTGATCCAGGCCGACCTGGCTCTTGGCGGCCTGGAAGCATTCCTCGACGCTCCAGCGGACACCGGCGACGCGGACCAGCTCGTGCAGGGTGACCTGGGTAGGTGACCAGCACAGGTAGAAGGCGAGTTCACTGGTGGTCCGGTTGCGGCGGATCAGCAGGTGACGATGGACGCCGGTGCCGATGTGGATCCAGGCCCAGTCGTAGTAGCGCGGGCCTTTCGCGCCGGCTCCGGCGCTGTGCCGCTGCCAGGCAGAGGCGGGCAAGCGGTCGGCGAGGACATCGGCGCGGACAGGGGTGCGGCCCTGGTTGATCCGGACCCGGGTGGAGCAGGCGACGGCCATCACGTAGCCGATGCCGGTCCGCTCCAGGCGTGCGCGGGTCCTGGCCGTAGGCTTCGTCGCCGGTCACCCATGATGCGCTCACTCCGGCGTCCAACGCGGCGGCGATCATCTCCCCGGCCAGGCGGGGCTTGGTCGCGAAGGGTAGGTCCTCGGGCACCCCGGCAGCGTGGCGGCGCCCGGGATCTGAGCACCAGGAGTGCTCGGGCAAGTAGAGCCGTCGGTCGATCAGCGCGCGTCCCCGCTGGGTGGCGTAGGCGAGAAACACGCCGACCTGGGAGTTCTCGATCCGGCCGGCTGTGCCGGTGTACTGGCGTTGCACCCCCGCCGACATGCTGCCCTTCTTCACGAAGCCGGTCTCGTCCACGATGAGAACGCCGTCGTCGCCGAGGTGGTCGACAATGTAGGTGCGGACGTCGTCACGGACGGCGTCGGCATCCCAGCGGGCATAGCGCAGCAGGCGCTGCATCGGCCCGGGCCGGGCCAGGCCGGCCTGTTCAGCCAGTTGCCAGCAGTTCTTCCGCTCGGTAGCCGACAGCAGCCCGAGCAAGTAGGCGCGGGCCGTGGCCCGAGGCTCGACTCGGCCGAACCGCCCGGCGATACGGGCCACAACCTGGTCGAACAACACCCGCCAGCGGGCAGGGTCTACGCTATGGCCCGCGGCCACCGCACGATCTTCGTTTGTCCACACACCAACCGATGATCACGCGGTGGCCGTACCCGTTCCCAGCCGGGTCCGCCACAAGATCGCGAAGTCAGACTGGAGTACTAGATCATCCAAGACGGCCAAGTACACCACCGAGTAACAGAGTGTGGCAATACGCTTGACGCTCAGCGACAGGGTTACCCACTCCGCCGCCCCTTGATGGGGCTCGACGCCGGGAGGACAACACCGAGGCGCCGGCGACTTCCGTCCCGGCCTCCGCCACCGCGACTGACGGCGGCGAGGCGCGGCCCGGCGACGCGCAACCGGCTGAGCGCGTCCCGATCCGCGGCCGCGCCGCGCATCCCGCCCGTCCCTTCCTCCTTCACACCAGCCAAGGGACATGGGCAGAGCGGCCGCGGCCGGGGATGTCAGCGGGCCGACCACGGCAAACCCGCGTGGTGACCTGCACGGACACGGGGACGGTCCTGCGGGCCGCGCAACATCTAGCGCAACCCTTGGCGCAACCCGTGCTCCTGGTCGACCGAGGCGTGCGGTCACGCTGCCTGGACGGCCCGCCGGGCGCGGGCCAGCTGCCGCAGCTCGGGGCGCGCCGCCGGCACCGAGGGGACGGTCTCCCAGTAGGGGTGCCACCACAGCCGTACGGACAGGAGCAACAGGCGGCGGCGCAGGGCGGTGGTGTCGCGGGGGCGGGGTGCGGCGAGCGCGTCGTAGGTGGCGTTCCAGGCGGCTTGTGTCTGCACCAGGTCGTCGGGGAAGTCGGTCACGTCCATACCAGCATTAGATCGCCCGTTCGAATCCCTTGTCACTTCGGACACTCGCTGGCCGGCGCCGTGGTCGGGGGTCGCGCCCGGCGTGGTCGGCCTCATGGTCGGGGCGACCACACGGACTCAGCGGCGGCGGAGTTCCTCAGCCCACTTCCGAAGCGGTCCTTCGAGGACCAGGTTGTCTCCGCGGGCCACGGTCTGGAGCAGCTGGGCGCACACGGTCGCTTCGGCAGCGAGCCCGGCCGGCCTGCCCAGCACGGGGAAGGCGGCGCGGACGCGGGTGGCAGTGTCCGCCAGCGGCCCAGGGGCCGGGGCGGTAGCCGGCCGGAGGGCGGGCTGCGGGACCGCGCCAGGGTCGGCTAGACCATGTCCGGGCGCAGTCGCGGGTCAGCGGCGAGGAACTCGCGGGCCGACCGGAGGCCCCGGGCTCCGGCGAAGCGCTCCAGGGCGGTGCGGATGTCCACCAATCCGGCGTCGACCGCGTCGAGGCGGCAGATGCCGAAGTACCCTAGCTTGTTGTGGTCCTCGGTCAGGAGACCCGAGTGTGGCGCCGGGTCGGGCACCTCGGGTCTGAGGCGTACCGCGAGGACGGACGGGCTGCGGCTCGGCTGCGGCGCGGGCATCGGCTTCGTCGGCGGTCGAGGGTTCGGCAGCATCGGAGTCATGATTCCGACGGCGGAGACGTGATGCCACGGGAAGGAGTACTCCCGGTACGGTCCGCGCTTCCCTCCGGTGAAGAGAATTCCCGATGAGGAGATTACAAGTTCGTCGGGTTTACCGGGCAGGGTGTTCCACATCAGGGCCGTGACGCCTGTTGCGAGCAGTGTGAGCAGTCCTGCCACGAACGCCGCCCACCAGGGCGTGGTGAAGGCCAGGAACACGGAGGCACTGGTGCCAAACCCGTCGCCGGCCACCCATCCGGTGCGCCAGTTCCTCAGCATCTTCTTCCTGCTGCGACGGAAGCAAACCCCGTCGTCCCGCCGAACGGGTCGCAGCGGCTGCCCGTGACCGGGGCCCCGGGACAGCAGGACGTCTCCGGCGGTGTTGACCGCGCGCCGCTGCGGGCGGGGCCGACCGGCGGCGTGCAGGTCGGCGTCCACTTCGCGGTAGATCTCGTCCAGGGTCAGTGCGCAGGGCTTCTGCAGCGCACGCAGCAGCGCTCCGGTGAACGCGGTGTACTCCTCACCGGCGGGGGCGTGTGCCGGTGCGTTGGCCGTGGTGGAGGAGAGGGTGTACGTCCCGGCGATGCGGAGCTGACCATCGACCACGGAGCCGTCGCCGGCGAGCGCCTCGATCGCACGTCCGGAGAAGCAGCAGTCCAGGACCAGGACACGGACCGCCGCGTGGCTGTCCGCGATCTCCCTGCGGAGCGTGTCGAAGGGGAGCGCGGAGTACGGCAGCGTCTCGCGGTCCGTTCCCCCGAGGGCCAGGTAGAGCTGCCCGCGCTCGTCCAGGACGCCGTGCCCGGCGTAGTACACCAGCAACAGGTCCGTGGCGTCCGTCGCCGCCAGGGCGAGCGGGCGACCCACCTCGTGCAGGTGTTCCGGGTCGACGACGACATGGCACCGCGGCTCGGAGACCGAGCCGGTGACCTCGTCGGCGAGCACCGCGGCGAGCGCGGTGACGTTCCTCTTCACGGCCGGGATGTCGGGGAGCTGGGAACGCTGCGTGAAGGAACCGCAGCCCATGATGACGGCCCGGGATGCCGCCGGATCGGGTATGCGCTTCACTGCGAGGCGGTTTCGGAATCCACGAGCGCGGCCACCTGGCGGGTCAGTGCCTCAACGTCGGTGATCTGCTGGGCGTCCACCGTGACCTTCAGGCCGTCCGCAGTCTCGAGGGTGATCCTGACGCTCGACCGCCGCCGGGAGAGCCAGGAGAACAGGGAGTGCGTCAGTACTGTGCCTGCCCCGCCGGCCCCCAGGGCCACCACCAGCACGTCGTGGGGGGATCCCATCTCTCCGGGGGCCACGTCGCCGTGCCGGAGCACTACCCGGCCCCGAAGGTCCTCCTCGTGCTTCAACCAGTCCAGTAGAGAACGAAGTTCATCCGGCCCGTTCGCACAACTGATACGGAGTGTCTCGCTCCGCCCGATGCCTGTCGCCATGCTGTCATTCTGGCCAAGCCACACCGGTCCGGAGGCCCTTTTCCTGGGAATCCGGCACCCGGGAACGGGAGACGCCACGCACCTCGGAGCGGTGTCGCTCCCGTCCGGCGGGTCTGCCTCAGCGGCCCGGCGGTTCGGGGTAGCGCCGGCGGCGCCGGTCGGGGTCGTCGACGCCGATCTCGTACCAGGGCTCGCCGCGCTGGAGCCGGGGCAGGGTGTTCACCCAGACCGCGACGGCGATGCCCTTCACGTCGTCGGCGAGTGCCTGGAGGCGGTTGTCGAGCAGGTGCTCCTCCTTGCCCGCCAGGACGACGTGCAGCCGCGGGAAGGTCTGGGAGCGGGTGTAGCGGTGGCGCTGCCAGAACGGGAACGTGTTGCCGATCGTGCCGCGGGCTCCTTCCCAGACGCGGTATCGGCACGGATTCGACTCGCCCCACAGGCCGGAAGGACGCAGTTTGAAGGCCTCCCCAGATCTGCGACCCGGTCACCGGGGACTACGCGCGCCACGAGGCACGCGCCACGGCCACCGTCCACGCCGCCGACCCTGCTGAATGGCGGCTTCGTACCCAGCCGCATCGCCACGCCGCCCCAGTGGGCATCCTCTGCGGGGCAGCGGTGTGGTGTGGGCCCGGATGCATTCCGCCGGCGCCGCGGCTACCGCGGGCGCGGTCCGACGTCGTGCTGCACATGAGCTGTGGCCTGCCGCTGGCCGGGATCGTGCTCGTGGAGGTGCCGCGCGGGCTGTCGGAGGCCGTCGCACGGCGGCCTCCGACCGGCGGGCTGAGGACCTCTGCCGCCCGCTCCAGGCGTGCGCGGGACTGATCGATCAGACGTGCCAGCCGGTCTTGAACGGAGGGAGCATGGGCGTCTTCCCGTGGCGTCCCGGTGTGCACCGCCCGCGCGGAGGGCGGCGAGACACTGCCGTTTGGCTTCCAGGTCCGCCCAGATGTCCGGGCGCCCTGCCGCTCCTTCCTGATTCACCCAGAAGATTCTGTCGGAGTCCGGCTGGAGGGAGCCGGAGTCGCAGTCCGACGCCTCCGACCGCGTCCAGCCCAGGAGCGCGATCGGCAGCTCAGCGGACAACGCACTCGCCGAGGCCTTCAACGCGACCTTCGAGCGCGAAACGCTCCAGGGGCGCAAGCACTGGTCCAGCGAGCGCGAAGCCCGCCTCGACGCGTTCCGCCGGCTGCACCGCTACAACACCCGACGCCGTCACTCCCGTCTCGGACAACGCAGGCCGATCGCTTACGAGACAGCGTCCAAAACAACATCAACTACGCTGGCACCAGCCGCATAACCCGTGTCCAGGATTCGGGGTCAAGGCCAGGTCAAGGCCCACCGAGTGGCCGTCGATACGCCACTCCAGCGGACGTGACCCACGGTCGTCCGGCTGTTCCGCGCGGGCCGGCCGGTCGTCCAGGACGAAGATCGCCGCTTTCCCGTCGTCGTAGACGGCCCCGCAACAAGCCGGATCATTGTTCATCGCCGTACCGAACTGGATCCGGGTCTCTCAAGCGTGGAGACGCGATGACGACCCAAGGGTCATCCCTTGCGCAAGTCGGGGGCCGAGGCGCCGAGCAGAGATGTGCGGGCCCGGTTCCAGGCCGTGTGCATCGCGGCCTGGACCGCTCTGGACGTGTATCCGAGCACGCGCACAGCGGCTCCGCAGCCGGCGGGCAGTTCCGTGACCCCGGCAAGCACCTCCGGCATTTCGGCGAGCGCTTCCCGAAGCAACGCAACGATGTCGCGCGGCGGCATCCGTGAGCACACCACATACAGAGTGGCCAGGACGTCGTATTCGCCCAGCAGGCCCGGCGACCTCGGGTCGTCGAGGCCGCCGGGACGCAGTCGCACGGTATCGGTGAACAACAAGGTTCCATCCAGCGCCCTGACCTCGGTCTCCATCCAGCACAGGTCGTAGGCGTGGGCCTCGTCGTGGGCCACCCTGCCTGGCAGCAGGACCTCACCCATGATCACCGTCGCGTCCCGTGCTGTCGTCAGGCACGTCCGCTGGAACAATCGTGACGTGCGGAACGGCACGATCGGATCCGGCAGGTATTCCAGCACCGCACCGGCATCGACTCGCAGGTTGACCAGCTGCGTCGCAAAGTTGTCCCGTGCGCCGAAGACCTTGGTGGCGGCCTGGGTCGTGATGTGAGCCGCGGAGCCCGGGGCGCAGTCGATGTCCACTCGGTACCGGTCGCCCTGGACCAGCCCGTCGCCTTGCTGCTGGAGGAAGACGAACGCCATGTCCGGCCGGACCGGGTCAAGGTAGATCGGCCGAAAGATGTGCAGAGGTGCCCGCTGGTACTGCCGTACCACCTTGGTGCTTCCCGCGAGCGGGGCCAGTTCCAGGTCGAGTACTCCGGTCTTCCCCGCGGCCCCCACCGCCAAGCCGTCCCGGACGGTCCCACCGAACGCGAGAAGTTCCTCGGGCAGGCCGGTGGGCGTGCACCATGCCGAATCGTCCCGTCCGCTCATCCCGAATGGCCGTTGGGAACGAACCGGCCGATCACCCGCTCGATCCGGCTTTCGACCTCAGCGAGCCCTTCACCGGTGAAACAGTTGGCGAAGACGAACGGGCGTCCCTCGCGCACCATCCGGGCGTCCCGGTCCATCACCGACAGATCGGAGCGGACAAGCTCGGCCAGATCGATCTTGTTGATCACGAGCAGGTCGGAGTGCGTCACTCCCGGGCCGCGCTTGCGCGGGATCTTGTCGCCCTGCGCGACGTCGATCACGAAAATGAAGTAGTCGGCGAGGGCGGCGCTGAACGTCAGCGTCAGGTTGTCCCCGCCGGACTCGACAAGCACGACATCGGCGTCGGGGAACTGCTGCGTCAGTTCAGTGACGGCGTCGAGATTCATGCTCGGGTCGTCTCGTACCGCTGTGTGCGGGCAGGAGCCGGTCTCGACACCCACAACTCGTTCCGGTGCGAGCACGCCGGCCAGGGTCTGCCGTACATGCTTGGCGTCTTCGCTGGTGAAGATGTCGTTGGTGACGACCAACGGATTGTGCCCGGCATCGATGAGCAGGGGGACCAGCGCCTCGATCAGAGCTGTCTTGCCCGAACCGACCGGCCCTCCGATACCGATCCTGGCGATACCCGGTGCCCGGACGGGGGCGAACCGGGATGCGTGGCCGTGGTCGTGGCTGTGTGACTCCGTCACGGATGTCTCCTTTCTCAGCTGGCGAACAGGCGGAGTTCGGCTTCCTCGTGGCGCATGGCCATGACGTCCAGCAGGGGCGTGCAACTGACGATGCCGAGCACGCCCTTGTCGACGGCGGACGACGCGACCTCGGACATGACCGGTCGCACGTGGTGCAGCACTGCCTGAGCAGTACTGTGGTCCGTCACCGCGAGCCGCACGGCGGCTGCGACCCAGCTGGCCGAGAAGGCGAACAACTCGCCTGCCACGGCTTCGAGGCGCGGCACACCGAGACAAGCACTGAGGACGCCGAGGACCACCGCGTGATTGCCCGGTGCCCGTCCCTCGACGACCTCTCGCGCGTATTGCCGCACGGCACGGTCGCCGAACGCCGACGTCGCGACGCGCAGCAGCGCCCGCCCCGTGCGCGCGGAGGTCTCCCTGCTCTCCCGTGAAACCTTCACCGCGGTCAACCGCTCGTCGGCACCGACGACCGACTCCAGGTCGACCCGGTCCGGCGCGGGTGTCGCTCGGTGCGCACATGCCAGTGCCACACCGTCGGACGGTCCGACCGCGAACCGGAGATGGTCACTCAGCAGGGCCGACAGCGCTGCGGGGTCACTGGGCGTAGTCAGGCGGCCGGTCTGGACCAGCGTCTCCAGGCCGTGGGACAGGGTGTAACGCCCGCTCGGAAAAGCCGAGTCGCTCATCTGCAGGACAGACAAAAACCCAGTCATCGATGCGGCACCGGGCTCCTGCGACTCGTGTCCGGGCATCAGACGATGTAGTAGAGCTGAGACATGGACACCTCTTCGGAGGCGGGCACGACAGCCGGCTGCCCATCCACCTTCACTTGGTAGGTCTCTGTGTCGACGGAGATTTCCGGAGTCAGGTTGTTCCGGACCATCTGCGCCTTGCCAACCGTGCGGCAACCGCGAACCGCCTCGGTCCACCTGTCGATGCCGAGCCGTTCCATGACCCGGCCCTCTACCGCCGCCTGCGAGACGAAGGTCACCGACGTACGGCCCGCCGCCTTGCCCAACGTGCCGAACATGGGTTGCAGCAGTACGGGTTCCGGCGTCGGGATGGACGCATTCGCGTCTCCCATCACCGACCATGCGATCAGTCCACCCTTGATCACGCACTTAGGTTTCACACCGAACATGTTGGTCGGCCACAGTACGATGTCTGCCAGTTTCCCCGGCTCGAGCGAACCGACGACGTGACCGATGCCATGGGTCAACGCGGGGTTGATCGTCAGCTTTGCCAGGTAGCGGAGGATGCGCTGGTTGTCGTCGCCCTCGGTCTCTCCGGGCAGACTGCCGGTCACCTTCTTCATCTTGTCCGCGGTGCGCCAGCAGGTCGTGACGGTGTCCCCGACCCGGCCCATGGCCTGCGAGTCCGACGAATACATGCTCAGCACGCCCATGTCGTGCAAAACGTCCTCGGCCGCCTCGGTCTCAGCCCGGATGCGGGACTGCGCGAACGCCACATCCTCCGGATTGTCCGGGTTCAGATGGTGCGTCACGATCGTCATGTAGAACAGGTTGTCCGTGGTGTCGGTCGTGTAGGGGCGCGTCGGATTGGTCGAGGAAGGAAGCACGTTCGGGAGTGAGGCGATAGCCATCATGTCCGGAGCGTGACCGCCTCCCGCGCCCTCGGTGTGGTAGCTGTGGATCGTGCGGCCGTCGATCGCATCCAGGGTGTCCGCCAGATACCCGCTCTCATTGAGCGTGTCGGCGTGCAGTGCCACCTGTACGTCGTACTCGTCGGCGACCGAGAGGGCGCAGTCGAGGGCCGCGGGTGTGGCCCCCCAGTCCTCGTGGATCTTCAACCCGCAGGCACCGGACTCCACTTGCTCACGCAAGCTCTCCGGCCTGCTGCTGTTGCCCTTGCCCATCAGGCCGACGTTCACGGGGAGCGTAGCGGTGGCTTCCAACATCCGTGCCATGTTCCACGGACCCGGCGTGCATGTCGTCCCCTTGGACCCGTCGGCGGGACCGGTGCCACCCCCGAGCAAGGTGGTCACCCCGCTGGAGAGGGCGTGCGGGATCTGATTGGGTGTCAGGAAGTGAACGTGCGAGTCGATGGCGCCGGCGGTCGCGACGAGCCCTTCACCGGAGATCACCTCGGTACCGGCGCCGATGACCAAGTTCGGGGACACCCCGTCCTGCACATGGGGGTTCCCCGCCTGGCCCACCCCGACGATCCGTCCGTCCTTCACCCCGATGTCGGCCTTGAGGATTCCCAGCACGGCATCCATCACAATGACCGAGGTGATCACCAGATCCAGCGCGCCGTCGGCATTGCGCAGTCCGGGTGCCTGTCCCATACCGTCGCGTACGGTTTTGCCGCCACCGTAGATCGCCTCCTCGCCCGGGGTGATCAGGCTGCGCTCCACCCGGGCGATCAGCTCGGTGTCGGCGAGGCGGAATCGGTCTCCCGCTGTCGGGCCGTAGAGCGAGGCGTACTGCCTTCTGGAGATCGTCGTCATGACTGCTCCCGTATTCCGGAGAAGCCCAGGTCGGCGGCGCGGGCCAGGGCCCGGCGAACGGTCCACCGGGCAGAGATGCCACCGTCGAGCAGTCCGCTGAACCCGACCACCCGGCCGGCGCCGCCGAACTCGACCAAGTCGACCTCGCGCTCGTCACCTGCCTCGAAGCGGATCGACTGCCCCGACGGCACGTCGAGGCGCATGCCCAGGGACGCCGGGCGGTCGAAGTCGAGCGCCCGGTTGATTTCGAAGAAGTGGAAGTGCGAGCCGACCTGTATCGGCCGGTCCCCCGTATTGCGCACCGAGAGGCGCAGGGTGCGCCGACCGCTGTTGATCTCGATCGGTTCGTCGGAGAGCAACCACTCGCCTGGAATCATCGTCGTCCCTCAAGGAATCGGGTTGGCCACGGCCACGAGCTGCGTCCCCGTACGGAAGGTGGCCTCGACCTGGACCACGTTGACCATCTCGGGAACACCGGGGAGGACGTCGTCCCGCGTCAGCACCTGTTTGCCCAACTCGGTCACCTCAGCCACCGACTTCCCGTCCCGGGCCGCTTCGAGCAACGCCTCGGTGATCAGCGCGATCGATTCCGGGAAGTTCAGTCTGAGGCCGCGGTCCTTGCGCCTCCGAGCCAGCTCGGCCACCTGGTAGATCACGAGTTTCTCGGTCTCCCGGGGGCTGAGCATCAAGGACGACACCCATGTCTCGATGCGTGGTTGTCCGGGGCCGCTTGCGGCGGTCATCTCAGAACCCTGCGAGGCCCTGCGGGCTGTTGTACGGGATCTCCGCACGGGTGACCTCGCTGAGCGAACCGTCCGGCTGGACCGCGTAGCCGACCAGGACCGAAGCGTTGGCGTAGATCTGGTACAGGTGCGTGCCGTCCGGGGACAGCCAGTTGTCACTCGGACCGCTGCTGACCGTACCGTTGAGGGCCCGGAACGTACCGTCACCCGGCACCCTCGGACACGCCGAATCATGTACCACCGACACCACATCACCATCGATGCGGAAACTGCTGATGTCGCTATAGCCGAAGTTCGTCGCGAAGACCCACTTGTCGTCCGGCGACACCGCCAGCCAGCACAGCTCGGAGGGCAGCCCCGCACTCGTATCGATCTTCACCACCGGGCCCGTACCGATCTCACCACGCTCATTGAGCGTCGCCAAGGCGATCCCGTCGGCGACCGCATAACCGATCACCAGGTGATCCGGCCGGTGGTGCAGGAACGCGGGATAGAACGGCGAACCGCCACCGCCGTCCTGGAACATCCCCTCTCCCAGCGAACCGTCCGACTGGACGGGGAACACCACAATCCCGTCAGGGTCGGGCGCGTTGGAAGCCACCGACTTCTTCGACCCGTCCGGCTGGTCCGCCCACAGAATCGGCGAACCGTCCGGGTTGGCCTTCGCCGGCTCGTCGAACGTCGTCCCCACCACCAGGAACTTCCCGTCCGGCGACAGCACGGCCATCGTCGAGACCCGCAGCAGCTTGTCCGGGGTATTCACGGTGTACCCCTCGGGTCGCGCACTGAGCCGGCCCTCACCATCCACCGACATCAGCCGCACATGCTCCGGTCCGAACGCATGCAGCACGAACAGCGTGCCGCTCTCCGGCGCGAACGCCAGCGACTTCGCTGTGCCGCTCCGGCCCGGCACGATGTTCCCCGTCCGCTTCACATCCAGCAGCGACAGCTTCCCGCCGTCACCCACCGCGAAGCTCGACACCGAGTTGTCCCCACCGTTCGTGGTGAAGAGGAACCGCCGGTCCGCGGACACGATCACACTGCCCGCCCCCTCGAAGGCGTTCGGCGCGCTTTCCTGCCCGCTGATCGGCTTGAACACCCCTGAGCCGGCACCGCCCGTGGACACTCGCTCCACCTCGGTCAGCGACCCGTCCGCCCCACGAGTGAAATGAACAACCTCGTTCTTCACACCATTGGTCTGCATGTACAGATGACCCGCGACCTGCATGTCCTGCTCCATCACAGTTCCTCCAGCCAAGACATCTTTCAAAGATCATGTTCAGGCAGCGGCTCCCTCGCATCAGGGAGCACCCCAGCACACACCCCGGTCAGTACCGTGACTGCATCGGTGACCGGGATGCGGTCCCTCTGAGGCACTGATGTCAGTGTGGATCCGCGGATGCGGTCCCAGGCCGTCGCGCGGGCGGTGCCGTACCGATCGGTGACCTGCACGGTTGCCGCGTCCGGGATGCCCCAGGTCTCCGGCTTGGCGAAGTGGAACTCCTTGCCGTGCTTCCGCGGTCGCCCGCCCCGGGGGCACGTCCACCTTCCCGTGGTTCAACGGCTCGTACATCGCGCCGTGCCCGCGCCGGTGCTCGGCCACCAGCGTCAGGTCCACCGGCGACGTCACCGGACCGTCCGGGCACAGAAACGCATCGATGAGCTCGACCAGCTCGTCCCCGCGCGCGGTCAGACAGTCGAACAAGTCGTCCAGAAAGCGTGAGGCGTTCGCGAACGCCTCGGCCGGAACAGCATCAGGCAGCAGACTCACCCTCACGGCCTTCGTACTGGTCAAGTGCCTCTTTGGTCGGAGCACATGATCGTGCGAAGGCCGCCCGCACGTCCGCCGAACAGCGGAACCAGAGATCAGGTTCGAGTGCCGTTCGGACTGGTCAGCAGGTCAGCGGCAACCGGCGAGGCATGGATCCGGCTGACGGCACGCAGGATCTCGTCTCGGCTCTTCGCCCGCTTGATCCATGCCGGAAGACGGGCCACCAAGGTCATCTTCTGTGCGCGGCGACCCCGAGGACGCGTCCCGCGTGTAGAGATACGTTTTGTCGAGCCCTGGCGCCCCTCGGCGAAGCTCTGAACCGTACAGCAGGTCAGAAGGCCTCCTCACCGAGTTCAGCAGGCGAATAGGCACCCGGCTGCCGGCCGTCTCCCGAGCGCGCACCATACTCATCAGGGGCACCACCCCCGAGCCACCGGCCACCAGCAGGACGGGCTCGGTCTGCTGCTGCTCCCAGACGAACCAGCCCCCTACGGGACCACGCAGTTCCAGTTGGTGTGCGGGTGCGAGCTCGTGTACCAGGTAGGGCGATACCTCGCCCCCCGGCAAGCGCTGAACAGTCAGTTCGAGGTATTGGCTTCCAGGGGCGGAGGCGATGGAATGGCTGCGTTGCGTGCTGTATCCGTCGTCGGCGGTCAGCCTGACATCCATATGCTGACCGGCCAGATGCCCGGGCCAGTCGGGCACGTCCAGCATCAGTGTCACTGCGGAGTCCGACTCCACGCGCCGATCCGCCGCCCCAGCGACTCGCCAGCGGATCCGGTCGCCTGGTCTCCCCTGTACCGCTGCTCTCGCCATGGGTCTCCGTAGTTGTGATAGCCGGCGCTCTCCCAGAAGCCGGGCACGTCGTCCTGCCGTAGTTCGATTCGGCGCACCCACTTCGCGGACTTCCACAGATACAGGTGCGGAACCAGCAGCCTTGCGGGTCCACCATGCTCGGGTGCCAGGTCGCTGCCGTCATAGCTGTGGACGATCCACGCCTTGCCGTCGAGCAGATCCGCAAGCGGGATGTTCGTGGTGTAATCGCCGTAGGAACTGACGAGGGCGTGCTCTGCGGCCGTCTCCACATTCGCCAGGAGGACATCCAGCGAGACTCCTCGCCAATGGGTGTCGAACTTCGACCACTTGGTCACGCAGTGCAGATCGACCGTCCGTGACTCCGAGGGCAGCCCCATCAGGCCCGCCCAGTCCCATGCGTGCCGCTGTCCTGTCTCCGTCGTGATGGACAGTTCCCACTCCTGCTGCAACACACAAGGCGTCGGCCGGCCGACAGCACGGGAAAGCTCGTGGTCTCGTACTGCCCGGACGGCAGCTTCCTGCTCTCGAGCGGCCTTCGGCCGTGGAACCCACGCGAGATGATCGGCATACCCGCACCGTCCTTGCCTAGTGCCGCATCGGGCGACGTTCGCCCCGTTGACCACCTCGCGTAGCGGCTGTCGGCGCTGTGGCGATTCCGCACCGTCCGGGGCCGCATCCTCATCGCGTGGTTCCGGATGCAGCCGCCGTTGTGGCCTGTCAGCCGGGGCTGGCCGGCGGTTCCGCGGTGCCGACGATGAAGCTGCCGCCCACGGTCCGGACATCGGCTGACCACCCCAGCGCGGCGAGCTTGCCAGTGAGCTCGCCAGCGTCGTGGAAGACCTTCACGATGCGATACGGGCTGCCGTCGTCGAGTCGACGCTGCATCGCAGGGATGGGCTCCTCGACGAGGACTTCCTCGCGGGCGGCCTCTGCAGGGCCATCGTCGACGAAGATCGCTTTGCCGTGCGGTGCGAGCGCGGCGGCGACGGTGTTCCAGAAGGCCGGTAGGCGGGATGGCGGGATGTGGGAGAGCCAGAAGGCGAAGAACACGGTGTCGTAGCGGCGCGGCGGCCGCCAGGTGAATAGGTCGGCCTGAATGAACTGGACGTTGGGGGAAGCGACCCGCGCACGCGCGATACCCAGTGTCTCGTCCGACACGTCGACAGCGGTCACTGAGCGCGCCCGAGCAGCGAGGGCTCCGGTCCACTGACCCGTTCCGCAGGCCAGCTCCAGCACGTCCCCGACAATCGGGAGGTCGTCGGCCGCAGACAGCAACTCCCGCAGTTCCTCGCGCTCGGTATAAGGCCGGTCGTATCCGTCCGCGTGGGCTCGGTAGTAGGCGATCTGCTCCGTTAAGAGGGCATCCACATCGCTGTCCATGGTCCCGACCCTAGCGCTCATGTCACCCGCCCGCCTCGCCCATGGCGACACGGGCGACAACCCGTAGGGCACGCTCCTGTCACGCGATGAAGCCGATCCAGCCAACGGGGCCAGGGACTGCTGCAGGGTTGGGTGACACCTGACCTGGCTTGCTGAGAGGCGGCCTGGAAGGATGTTGCAGTGCCCAAGCCGTATCCGAAGGAGTTCCGCGAGGATGTCGTGCGGGTCGCGCGTAACCGCGAGCCCGGCGTCACGCTGGAACAGATCGCCGCCGACTTCGGGGTCCACCCGATCACCCTGTCGAAGTGGCTGCGCCGTGCCGACACCGACGAGGACACCAGGCCGGCAGCGACGTCGGGTGAGTCGGCCGAGCTGCGCGAGGCCCGCAAACGGATCCGGCTGCTAGAGCAGGAGAACGAGGTGCTCAGGAGGGCTGCGGCGTATCTGTCGCAGGCGAACCTGCCGGCAAAATGATGTACCCGCTCGTCCGCGAGCTGGCCGCCGCCGATGCCCCTCACAGGGTGCCGGTGGCGGTGACGTGCCGGGTGCTCGGGCTGGCCCGCCAGCCCTACTACCGGTGGCTGGCCTGCCCGGTCACCGATTCCGAGCTGGCCGAGGCGTATCGGGCTGATGCGCTGTTCGACGCCCACCGTGACGATCCCCGAGTTCGGTCACCGGTTTCTGCTCGACGAGGCCCGCGCCAACGGCGAGCCGATGGCCGAGCGGACTGCCTGGCGGATCTGCCGGGACAACGGCTGGTGGAGTGTCTTCGGCAAGTCCAGGGGCCGCGGCAAGAACGCCAAAGCCGGGCCGCCGGTCCACGATGACCGGGTGCGGCGCAACTTCGCCGCCGACGGGCCGAACCTGTTGTGGCTCACCGACATCACCGAGCACCCGACTGGCGAGGGCAAGCTGTACCTGTGCGCGGTCAAGGACGTGTTCTCCGGCCGCATCGTGGGCTATTCCATCGACTCCCGGATGAAGTCCTGCCTCGCGGTGAACGCGCTGGAGTCCGCCGTCGCCCGCCGTGGCCAGGTGGCCGGGTGCATTGTGCATTCGGATCGCGGCTCGCAATTCCGGTCACGGAAGTTCGTGTCCGTTCTCGCCCGGCACAACATGGTCGGCTCGATGGGCCGGGTCGGTGCGGCCGGCGACAACGCGGCGATGGAGAGCTTCTTCGCGCTGTTGCAGAAGAACGTCCTCGACCGCCAAGTCTGGGCCACCCGGCAGGACTTGCGGATCGCGATCGTGACCTGGATCGAGCGCACCTACCACCGGCGCCGACGGCAGAGACGGCTGGCCCGTTTGACCCCCGTCGAGTACGAGACCATCATGACCCCGCCCGCAGCTCTGGCTGCATGAACCCCGCTGTCACCCGATCCTGCAGCAGTCCCCCAATGTTGCTTGATGCGGCACTAGTTTGTTCAGGCGGTCATCGTGACGGCCCCCGAATGTCAGTGCGCCCGCGGGGGCTGCGGCCAGGGTCGCTGCGCTGGCCATATTCGGCATGGGCCCAATGGTGCTCTTCTTCTTCAACGCCCTCAAGACGAGCAGCGACTACGCGACCGACTCGCTGGGCCTGCCGAAGAACTGGACGTGGAGCAACCTCGCGTCCGCATAGAGTCAGGCGAACATGGGGCCTGTGGAACTCAGTCGTCATTGTCGTCAAGACCGTCCTCATCACCTGTGTCGTGACCAGTTGCGCCGCCTACGCCCTGGCGTGGATCGAGGTGCACGGCTCTGCCGGCTTCATGACCTACCTGCTGATAGCAAGCTCACTGCCGTCTCAGATGTTCCTGACCCCTCTGTTCTTCATGTGGGCGAAAGCCGGCCTGATCTATGTCGGCCTCTTCTCGCCCTTCGGCACTGTTCGCTGTGACAATTATCCAGTCGGACGCAAAGATGCCGTTGTCCACACTTTCTTTTCATTCCACCAAGGTTCCAAGGTTCCCTAAAACTCTACTGCAACGCCGGTTCATCAGCAGCCTCGCCAGCTCGGGGAAGCGAAGAGAAGAAGTGACGACCGGTCAGTCGTTGTCCAACAAGGACCAGGGGGCGGCAGACCCCAGCGATTGGCTGGGGCTGCTGTCGCCTAATCACGTTGCAAGCACGCCACCAGAACCAAGCTAGGGAACAGCTCGAATATCCACAAGGGCCTAGCATCGAACTGCGAGGTTACCTTGCACCATCACGGTGTATGCATGTACCCAGGAGACTGCGCCAAGCTCAACTCCCGCCTACCCCGCTCCACTCCCTCCAATGATGAAAATTTTCTCACCGATTCATCGAAAAGAAGCATGTCATGGGCAAAGAAGCCAATCCTTCTCGCTCCACCCGCTCGACAGACAGCAGTCAGCGGCGCGGCGGATCCCGGCCTTGCGCAGACGTGTCGACATTTCGTCAGCTGAGAGGCCGCCACGCAGTATCCGCTTCAGCTGACCACGAGGGCCCCTGCCCGGCTGTGGAACACCTTGCGTAGATGATTACTGGACGGTGCGTGTACTGATGAACAGCAGGCCGACGATGGTGGAATCACCTCCGGATACGATCGGTGACGGCATGACGACGACCGTGGCGGCCATGCCGCTCGTGGGCCGCGGCCTGGAGCGGGCGCGATTGCGGCAGTTGCTGATGTCATCGGCGTCAGGGCAGGGTGCCGTCCTCGTGGTGCACAGCGCAGTGCCAGGGATCGGGAAGACGGCTCTGCTCGAACACGCGGCTGGGGTCGCGGTCGACCACCGGGTGGTGCGGCTCCGGGGGTCTGCCGCCGAGGCCGACCTTCCGTACTCGGCGGTACACCTGCTGTGCACAGACCTGGCGGACGAACTCACGGAGCTCGGGCAGCCCCGCCGTGAGGCTCTTCAAACGGCTGTGGGTCTACGGGCCGGCCCCCCTCCGGACCGGCTGCTCGTCTGTGTCGCCGTTCTGGAGCTGCTGACTCTGGCGGCTCGGACACGGCCGCTGCTGTGCATCGTCGATGATGTGCAGTGGCTCGACGAGCCCTCGGCTCACGTTTTCGCGTTCGTCGCCCGCAGGGTGGGACCTGTGCGTGTCGCCCTGTTGTTCGCCGACCGCGGCAACAGTCTCAGCGGGCTGCCGTGTCTCGTTCTCGACCGACTGAACCACTCCGACGCCCGCAAACTCCTCCAGGCGGTGCTCCCCTCGTCGATGGAGGAGGCCGTGGTCGAGAGAATCGTGGCGGAGGCACGGGGCAATCCGCTGGTCCTGCTCGACGCGGTACGGGGCGCGTCGCCTGCGCAACTCGCCGGAGGGTATGGCGTGGTCGCGTCGCACAGTGCCGAGGACGCCGCCGTAGTCGCGTTGACACCCGACAGCAGACTCCTGCTGCTTCTGGCGGCGGCCGAGCCGTTGGGGGACCCGGCGCGACTGTGGCGGGCCGCCGCTCGTGCGGGTATCGCGCCGCAGACCGCGGAACCGCTGGAATTGGCAGGCCTGGTGTCCTTCGGTGCCTGGGTCACCTTTCGTGATCCACGATTGCGGTGGTCGGTCTACGGCCAGGCATCTCCCGCGGAACGGCGCCGAGTCCACGATGCACTTGCCATGACGACTGATCCGGTGACCGAGCCAGACCGGCATGTGTGGCACCTCTCCCAAGCGTTGACGGGACCGGACGACGGCGTCGGTGCCAGGCTGGCGCGCAGTGCGGGCGCGGCCCGGGAACGAGGTGGTCTCGCTGCGGCAGCGGCCTTCCTGGAGCGTGCCGCCGTTTGCACCGTGACCCCTTCGCTGCGCACGGAGCGGGCGATCACGGCGGCGCAGGTCTCTCACGCGGCCGGTGCCGTCGATGCCGCCGTACGACTGCTGGCCTTGGCCGAACTCGGACCTGTGGACGCCCCGAACCGTGCACGGATGAAGCGTCTCCGCGCACGTATGGCCTTCGACAGCACACGCGATCGCGCGGCAGTGGCGCAGTTGCTCGAATCAGCCGAGGACCTCGACGCCTGCGAACCGTCACTCGCCACAGAGGCCTACCTGGAGGCCATGACCGCCGCGACGTTCACAGGTCACCTGGACCTCTTCCGCACGGTCCTGCCCGAGCTGGCGCGGCGGCAGCCGCGAGGTGCCGGTCGGCTGCTCGAAAGTGTGGCGCTGCGTTGTACGAACGGCTATGCGGCAGCTGTCGAGCCGCTCAAGCTCGCCTTGAAGACCCTGGAGCAGAACGACGAGGACGACCGGCGCTCACGCCTGCTGGTCTGTCTCATAGCTGCGGATCTGTGGGACGACGACACCTGGCACGAGGTGACTCGGACCGAGGTGGAGCGGGCGCGAGCAGAAGGGGCGCGGACGATCCTGCCCTACGTGCTCGCCCACCGGGCCCTGATGAAGGTGCAGACCGGCTGCCTGGCCACTGGCCAGGCGCTGCTCGATGAGTCGAGGGCGATAGCCGACGAGACGGGAGCGCCGTCGTTCGCCCACATGGACGCGTTGCTCAGTGCGTGGCGCGGCCGGGAACATCCCGCCCTGAGCGTGCCGGGGAACGCCCGCCACGACGGTGGTGCCATCGCCTTCGGGATCACGGGGTATGCGGCCGCGGTCTTGCACAACGCACTCGGCGCGTACGGGGAGGCCGCCGCCTCGGTACGTGACGTGCTCAACGGCGACAGCCTCGCGTGGGAAGGCTTGTCCCTGGCGGAGCTCATCGAGGGCGCGGCGCGCTCCGGCGAGGCCGGCACAGCCTCGGCCGCTCTGGAACGGCTCTCCGAACAGACCTGCCTGAGTGGGACGGACTGGGCGTTGGGCGTCCAAGCTCGGTCGCGTGCCTTGCTGCACGAGGGCCCTGAAGCTGAGGACCTCTACATCGAGGCGATCGAGCGGCTGGGAAGGTCACGCATCCGGACCGACTTGGCTCGCGCGCAACTCGTGTACGGCGAGTGGCTGCGCCGACAGGGCCGGCGGATCGACGCGCGGCAAGTCCTGCGTACCGCTCACGAGTCGTTCCTCCACATGGGTGCGGACGCATTCGCCGACCGGGCGATGCGTGAAGTGCTCGCCACGGGAGAGCGAGCGCGGAGGCGAGTCCCGGAGACCCGTTCCCAGCTGACTCCACAGGAGTGGCGCATCGCGTCCCTGGCCCGCGACGGTCGGTCCAATCCGGAGATCGCCACCGCGCTGTCCATCAGTTCACGCACCGTCGAGTATCACCTGCACAAGGTGTTCACCAAGCTGTGCATCACCTCTCGCACCAAGCTGCACCTGGTGCTGTCGGGCGGTGAGACAGCATGATGACGATCCCGGCTTCCGCTCCTCTGTCGGCCCGTGTTCCACGCGCTGATCACTCACCTTTCGATGCGTGGTCGTCCGGGGCCCCGCGTCCGTCCGTCGGATGTACCCACGTCATTGTCCTGCCGAGACGCTCCCGTGCCGAAAGAAGCATCGCCGGGCCTCTTCTGTTTGAGTCGTCGAAAGCCGTCGTCTGACACACGGGAGGCATCGGCCATGTGCTTGGCCGTCGCAGACGGTAAGAACGGTGTAACCGCTGCGGCTAATGAAGGTACGGACGCGGTGCGCGGGCGCGCCGTCGGAGACCACCCGGCAGCGTCGCCGGGCACCTGCCCAGCGACCAGGAGGAGACCCGATGACTCAGACCACACCGGACTATCCGGGGCTGATCGTGCCGCTCGGGCACGTCGAACCGGTACCGCGCCGAATCCGCGGGTTCGTGGACGGCCGCTGCATCTTCGACACCGTGCGAGCCCGGTATCTGTGGCTCTGGCCGGGATATCCGCAGTACTGCATCCCACGGGAGGAGGTGGAGGAAGGGGTGCTGGTCGACGAGGGGTCGTCAGTGAAACTCACGGTGGGCCGGGCGCAACGCCATGCGCTGCGCTCGGACGCGGGGGCTCGTCACGGAGCAGCCTGGGTGTGGGGGGACGCCGGGCCCGCGGCTGTCCACGATCACGTCAGCTTCCGCTGGGAGTCAGTGGACGCCTGGTTCGAGGAGGACGAACAGGTATTCGTCCATCCGAGAAACCCCTACACACGGGTCGACGCGCTCCGATCGAGCCGAGCCGTCCGTATCGAGCTCGACGGGACGGTAGTGGCCGACGCGCCGGTATCGGTGATGGTTTTCGAAACTGGGCTGCCGACACGTTACTACCTTGATCGTCCATATATCGACTGGTCCCGGATGGTGCCCTCCGAAACGGTGACCGGATGCCCCTACAAGGGGGAAACAAGCGGATACTGGTCGGTCCGTACGGATACGGCTGTCCACTCCGATGTCGCTTGGGCCTACGACTTTCCGACCCACCAGCTCGCGCCCATCGCGGGCATGGTGGCGTTCTACGACGAGGCCGTCGACGTGTACCGCGATGGCCGGCTGCTGCCCCGGCCCACGGCGGTCAACAGAGCCCTATGGGAGAAGCAGCACCGCGGGTGACGGGCCGCGAACACCTGGAGCCGGCGCGACGTCGGAACGGCGAACGCCCCCCACCATCCCCCGCACTCACTCACCGCTCTCTCAGGGAGGACCCTCGTTGTGCTTAGCCTCGACAGCGCCCGGAGCACCGAGCAGTTGAGGGAACCCCTCCCGGGAGGCCCCGCGTCCAACCTGACCTGATCACGCGTCATATCCGAAGTCGGACCGGGTCGGTACATCTGGTACAGGCTCGTAGCGGCGTTCGCCGCGGAACAGGTGGGTCAAAAAAGGGCTGTCGAATGTACACGCAGTGCGCATGACCACACTGCACCCGGTTCACAGTCCCTGACATGCTCGTGCCCGGCGGCGCCGAAGGCTCAGACCCCGGCTTCCCCGGCCACGCACATGGCCGCGCCAACGTTGCCCGCGTCGTTGTGCAGCTGCGCCGGAACGACCTTCGTCCTGACACCGTCGAGAAGGTGCAGGAATTTCTCCGACTCCCGGCTGATCCCGCCACCGATGATGATCAGCTCGGGGGAGAACAGCCTGTCGACGTGGGCGAGATACTCCTTGACCCGGCCCGCCCACTCCTTCCAGCTCAGTTCTCCCTCTTCCTTGGCCCTGCCGGAGACGAGCCGCTCGGCGTCATGCCCCCACAGTTCGAGGTGACCGAGCTCGATGTTGGGTACGAGGACACCATCGTTGAACAGAGCACTGCCGATGCCGGTCCCGAACGTCAGCAGGACGACCGTCCCCCGATGTCCCATGGCGGCGCCGGAACGCACCTCCGCCAGGCCCGCTGCGTCCGCGTCGTTGACCACCGTCACAGGGAGGCCACCGAGGCGCTCGCTGAACAGGGCGCGCGCGTCCATGTCGATCCAGGCCCGGTCGACATTGCTCGCCGAACGGATCGTGGACCGCACGGTCACCACACCTGGAAAGGTGAGTCCCACCGGCCCCGACCAGCCGAAATGGTCGACAACCTGCTTGACGCCGTCCGTCACTCCGGCAACCGTGGCGGGGTGAGGGGTGCGTACCTTGAAACGCTCCCGGGACAGAGCGCCCTTGTCCAGATCGACCGGGGCTCCCTTAATTCCGGATCCGCCGATGTCCACTCCGAAAGCCAGCATGACACCACCCTAGAGCGTTCCTCCGCCGCGTCGGAATGGCGATCGCCGGAGCGTCCTGGCTCGCCGCGCCCAGTCACCGAGAACTTCAAGCAGTCGGACATTCCTTGTTTCTGGCCAGAGCGAATAAAAGAGGAATGTTTCACCCCTTCGCCTCACCTCCGGTGACTTCTACTCTTTCCGTAGAACGCACCCTAGAGCCGACGTTCGGTCCGTGCAAGGCTGTTCCGTTCATCGGATCGACACAGTGGAGGAACCTTCGTGAATGAGATGCCCCTCGTGCTCGACCCCACAGGCCGTCGTCGACTGGAGGAGGAACGGGCCTTGCATGCGGCCCAAGGGCCGGTACTTGTGGACATTCTCGGGGAGAAGGCCTGGGCCGTTGGGCACCAGGAACTCCTCATGAAGCTCCTGACCGACGATCGCGTGTCGAAGGATCCGCGGCAGCACTGGCCCCGTTTCATCTCCGGCCAAATTGTCGGAAAGTGGCCGCTGTATCTGCAAGTCGCCGTGAACAACATGTTCACGGCCTACGGGGCTGACCACCGCCGTCTGCGACGCCTGGTGAGTCCGGCGTTCACCGCCCGACGGACTGCGCAGCTCATCCCTTCCATCGCCAGCAATACCGATGCCCTCCTCGATGGAATCGCCTCTTCGCAGTCCGACGTCGTCGATCTCAGGGCGGGCTTCGCTGCTCGTCTTCCGGTCGCGGTCATCAGCGACATGCTGGGAATCCCACAGGTGATGCGAAACGGTTTCCGGGCCACCATCGACAAGATATGGGATACGACTTCCAGCCCGGAGGAAGCCGTTCGCGCCACGCAAGACGTGTACCAGATGCTCAACGACCTCGTTGCACACAAGCGCACAGCACCGGGTGACGACCTCACGACGGCACTGATAAATTCTCGGGACGATGAGGGTGACGGATCCTCCCTGGATGAGGAGGAGCTTGTCGACACCCTTCTTCTGGTCATCGCCGCGGGTTACGAGACCACCATCAACCTGCTGGATTCAGCGATCACCGCGATGCTCCTCAATCAGGACCAGCTGGCTCTGGTCGAGGAGGGTTCGGTGCAGTGGTCGGCCGTCATCGAGGAGACACTCCGCTACGCGGCGCCGGTGAGCCACATCCCCATGCGTTATGCAGTCGAGGACATTCCGCTTCCGACTGTGACCATCCGAAAGGGAGACGCCATTCTGGCGTCCTACGGAGCGGCAAGCCGAGACCCCGAGGTGCACGGGGAGAGTTCGGAGATGTTCGACGCCACCCGTTCCGATATGCGGCACGTCGCCTTCGGACACGGCGTCCACTACTGCCTCGGGGCGCCGCTCGCCCGTGCGGAGGCCGTCACGGCGCTCCCCCGGCTGTTCACCCGGTTTCCGTACATGCGCCTTGCGGTCGCTCCCGAAGACCTGGAGCCACTGCCCAGCATCATGGGAAACGGTCACTCGACACTCCCGGTCCGTCTGAACATGTCGGAGAGCCAGGACCCCGTGCACGGGCCGGCACTGGGGGCCCGGCGCGGACGCCGGGCGTGATGGTGTTCTCTCTCCGGCCCTGAGCCACTTGCGGACCGGCAACGAGTCGACGCCGTGACGCCCCTGCTCATTCACCGCGGAAGCGGTCCAGAGCGGCTGCGGTGAGAGTGGTGATCGCCGGGCGGAGGGCCGTGGGGAGGCGCGCCGCGAAGTGGGACGAGTGGCTGGGAGGCGGTGGTGCGGTCAGGGGTGTTCGGAGCGTGTTCTCCGGCGCGAGCGCTCCCAGCGTCCGGTAGACCAACGGGTTGTCCTGGTGGCCGTGGAGGGCGATTCCGGTGTCGCCGCAGAGGGGGAAGTCCTCCGTCGCCATCGAGCCGGGACAGGACGCGGGCCGGGCCCAGGAGTCGGGTGTAGGCGCGCGCACTGCCTCCGCCGTGGTGGTGAGGTCGCATCGCAGGACTGACGCCAGAAATAATCTAACCTTTAAAAAGCTGTTGACAGGTTAAGTCGAGGATGGTCCACTGTAACTAACCCCTTAAATCGAGGTTGGAGGTCACCATGACCAGGCCCCTCACGAGCCCGCCGTCACCTTCCAGGTCTCGTAGTCTCGCGGGAACCTCGCAGGCGGTCATGACGGACCGGCCTCAGGGCGAACGGCCGGCCCGCCCGGTATCGCCCGTCTCAGCACCCCGACCGGGATCGGCGATGAACCGCCTAGAGCGCACGTTCGAGTCCACTCCGCAATCCGTCAAGGAGGCACGGGGCTTCGTAACCTTCGCCGTCGGTTGCCACGTGGACACCGCGCGCACCGACGACATACGAAGCTGCGTCTCCGAACTGGCGAGCAACGCCGTTCTCCACACAGACAGCAGCTGTGGGCGCTACACCGTGAAGATATGCGTGGACCGACACGGATGTGTGCGGCTGGAAGTGCACGACCAGGACCGCGTCGAGCCCCAGGCCTTGGCGGAAAACTCGGACAGCGATTCAACACACGGGCGAGGCCTGTTCATCGTCAAGAATCTGTCGGACACCTGGGGGATAGAGAGCTCTCCCCTGGGCAAGATTGTCTGGTTGCATTTCTGCGGCGAAACGCAAGAGGAAATGCACAATGCCTGTGAGACTTGCCCGGAAGAAACGCCCGCCGCAGCGGCCTGACCCACTCCTGACACAAGCGACAAAAGCGAGGTAGCTACCCCTGAGACGCCGTATGTACATGGTAAGCGCAGGTGTCGTGCTCGCTGCCTCGGCTACGGCCTGCACCGCATCACAAGAAAGGGGTGATGTGGGGGCTGACAGGTCGGGAAGCGAGCGGGTCTATGTCACCAACTGAAAGTCGAGCACTATCTCTTCCTATTGGTAGGATTATCCGGCTGGCTGGCTGTCGCGCCCACGGTGCGCTGCGCCGGAGTGCGGCGTCGGCGTTGGAGTGGTGGGCGGCGTGTGCCCGTGACGCCGGTTTCACTCATTCTTCTTTTCGCTCCCTGATATAGAAAATTCGGTTCTTGGCCAGCCGGTCGCGAGCTCCCGATTCTGGGAAGATCCAACGAAGGCGGGATCACCCAATGAGCGGCTGTCATACCCGACGGCCCGTGGAAGCTAGGCCGGAAGAGGAGGTGAAACCGATGCCGGCAGACCTGCTCGAAGACGAGGCGGAAGCGCATGTGCGCGGCGTCTGTTTCAAGAACGGCCCCCCGGAACGGACCGGGGTGGAGCTGGAGTGGCTCGTCCACGACCGCTTCGCCACCGAGGCAGTTGTTCCGGTCGACCGGCTCGATGAGGCTCTCGCTCCCGTCGTCGCCCCAGGCACACTGCCCGCAGGCAGCTTCGTCACCCGCGAGCCGGGCGGGCAGATCGAGATCAGCTCGCCTCCCGCCACCACTGTGGCCGCCTGCGTCGAAACCACCGCCACCGATCTGGCCGTTCTCCGCAACGCCGTGGAGAGTGCGGGAATGACTCTGACAGGACGGGGGCTGGATCCACACCGTGAACCACCCAGGGTCCTCGACCACCCTCGCTACCGGGCGATGGAACAGTACTTCGACCGCGAGGGACCTTGGGGCCGCGTCATGATGCGACGTACAGCCTCCATCCAGGTCAATAGCGACTGCGGAGACGCCGGCACAGGCACATCCGGGCACCGCTACCGCTGGGACCTCGCCCACCGGTTGGGCCCGGTACTTGTGGCCGCCTTCGCCAACTCCCCACTGGCCTCGGGCCGGCCTACGGGCTGCGCGTCCACCCGGCAGGCCATCTGGGCCCGCACCCTGGCGGTGGCCATCACCAATGGGGCCGCTGATGTCCTGGCACGGTCACTCGCGCTGGAACTGGCCCTGATCCGGGTCAACGCCATCTCCCCGGGTGTGATCGACACAGGTGCTTGGGACGTCCTGGGCGAGCAGGGCAAGGCCGAGCACTTCGCCGACGCCGGCGACCGCAGTCCCGCACGGCGCATCGGCACGTCCCGCGATGTCGCCAACGCCGCGCTGTTTGCGACGACCAGCACGTTCGTGACCGGTGTGATCCTGCCGGTCGACGGCGGGGAGCCACTCACCTGAGGCGTCCGGGACGGCTGTCGGCCGTCCCGTCCGAGAGGAGCAAGACGATGGGACTTTCCTGGCAGCAGGGGCCGCTCGCGCCGGGTGCAGTCGGCAGGCTCTTGATCCCCGATCCACTGCCCGACCGGCTGCTCTTCGCCGAGCCGCTGCGCCGGCGGATGCGGGTCAGGTTCGGCGGCGCCTGGATCACCGATAGTGAAGACGTGGTGCTACTGCATGAACCCGGCCGTTACCCGGTGGCTTACTTCCCGCTCGCCGACATCGCCTCCGGAGCCCTGGAGGAAACCGGGCACACGACCCGCCACCGCGACCTGGGGCAGACGGCCTGGTACACAGTCAAGGGCGGAGCCGAGAGCAAGCAGCGGGCCGCGTGGCAGCACGTCGGGCTTCCTGCCCATGCCGAGATCCTCAAGGGACGCGTCGCCTTCGCCTGGCGGGCCATGGACGCCTTTTACGAGGAGGACGAGCGGATCGTCGGCCACGCGGCGGACGCCTACCACCGCATCGACATCCGTCGGACCAGCCGGCACCTGACCGTCCACAGCGGCGGCCGTGTCGTCGCGGACACCGAACGTCCCCTCGTTCTCTACGAATCCGGGTTCGCACCCCGCTGGTACGTCCCGCGCGCCGATGTGGACGAAACTGCGCTGACCCGGGTCGAGGGACAGACGTTCTGCCCTTACAAGGGTCTCGCCAGTTATTACGACATCGACGGAGCCCGGCGAGCGGCGTGGTCGTACGAGGATGCCTGGCAGGAGGTCGGCCAGGTCTCCGGAATGGTGTCCTTCGAGGCCGACCAGGTCGAGGTATACCTCGACGGCGTGCGCATGCGCCTGGAGCCGGGCCAGAACGTCGTGTCGCACGGCGTGGACCGCAACCTCGACCTCGACGAGGCGGTTCCTGATCAGCAGGGCTGACCGCTGTCGCGGTCGGTACGGACACAGTGCGGCAGCCGGAGGGAGACCCTGATGCCGTCTTTGCTCTCGGTCAACGTGGGTATGCCCAAGGACGTACCCTGGCAGGGCCGGACCGTTCACACCGGTGTGTGGAAGTCCCCGGTGGACGGCCCCGTCATGGTGCGACGTCTCAACATCGACGGTGACGGCCAGGGAGACACCGCCGGACACGGCGGCGAGCAGCGGGCTGTTCTGGTCTATCAGATCGACTCCTACCGCCACTGGCAGCAGCATTTCGGACGCGACGATCTGGAGTACGGCCAGTTCGGGGAAAACCTCACCGTCGACGGACTACCGGACGAAGAGGTGTACATCGGCGACCGCTACCGCATCGGAGAGGCGGAATTCGAAGTCACCCAGCCGCGGGTCACGTGCTACCGGGTGGGGATGCGCCTCGGCGAACCGGAACTGCCCGCGCTGTTGGTCAGCCACCACCGTCCTGGTTTCTACATGCGGGTCCTCCGCGAGGGACGCATTCGGGCTGGCGACGAGATCGTGCGGACCATGACCGGGCCGGGCGCGCTGAGCGTGGCCGACACCGACGCGCTGCTCTACCTCCCCGACCGGGACCCTGAGAAGCTGAGGCGCGCGCTGGACGTCGCGGCTCTGAGCCCTGGCTGGCGCGGATCGTTTCGCCAATTGCTGGAAGCCGAGGAGAGGACGGATGAGCCGGCCCTCGCCCAGAGCACCGACCCTGCCTGGGACGGCTTCAGGGAGCTGCGCGTCACCGATGTGGTCGCCGAGAGCACAACGGTCACTTCGATCCGCCTTGCCTCCCCCGACGGATCCCGTCTTCCCGCCGCCCGCGCGGGGCAGTATCTGACGCTGCGTGTGCCGGAGGCAGGCCGGCCTGCCCCCGTACGCAACTACTCCCTGTCCGCCGCGTCCGGTGAAGGCGGCTACCGGATCAGTGTCAAGCACGAGCCGCACGGTGTGGTCAGCGGCTACTTGACCACGAGTCTGCGATCCGGGGCAGCGGTCGAAGTCGCGGCTCCCCGGGGTGATTTCGTGCTCAAGGAGGGTACGGGGCCAGTTCTGCTCGTCTCCGCGGGCATCGGGGTGACCCCAGTGCTGGCCATGCTGCATGAGCTCGCTGCCTCGCGCAGCGGCCGGGAAGTGTGGTGGATCCATGGTGCACGCAGCCCGCGGGAGCACGCGCTGCGCGGCGAAGCGCACGCCCTGCTCGCTTCGCTGTCGCACGGCCGGGAGTTTGTGTTCTACAGCGCCGCGTCGCCCGGAGAGTGCGACGGCGAGCAGACCCGTGCGGGGCGCCTCGGCAAGGATCAGTTGATCGCTCTGGGGGTCCCCTCGGGGGCGGACGCCTACGTATGCGGGCCGGCCCGGTTCATGGCCGACATGACGGACGCTCTCACCGCCGCCGGAATCGATTTGGCGGCCATTCGTTCCGAGTTGTTCGGTGCGCTGTCGTCCATCAATCCCGGTCTGACCCGGCGGGCAGGCGTGCCTCCGCATACCCCGGCCGGTCCTCGGGCGACCGGTCCCATGGTCACCTTCGCCCGCAGCGGAGTATCCACACCGTTCCCCGACGCAGAGGGCAGCCTGCTGGAACTCGCCGAGGCGTGCGATGTTCCGGTGCGCTGGAGTTGTCGCACAGGGGTGTGCCACACCTGCGTCACACCCGTACTGTCCGGCGGCATCGAGTACACCACGCCTCCGCTGGAGGCCCCGGCCGGTGGACAGGTGCTGATCTGCTGCTCCCGCCCCGAGACCGAGGTCGTCCTCGACCTGTAGCGGACGACCCGTCCTTTGCTTCGCCCACGGTGTGCCGACGCTCACCCCAACCTGGTAGGTGCCTGATGCATTACAAGCTCGAAGTTGTCACTCTCTCGGTCAGCGACGTGGACCAAGCCCTCCGGTTCTACACCGAGAAGGTCGGTTTCGCCCTGGACATCGACTACCACCCGACCGACGGCTTCCGCGTGGTGCAACTGACACCCCCCGGCTCGGCCTGCTCGGTGCAGATCGGGATTGGCCTCACCGACGCCCCGCCCGGGACGGGGCGATCCACCTACCTGGCCGTCACGGACCTCGAGGTCGCGCGCCGCGAACTGATCGAGCGCGGCGTCATGGTCGGCGACATCCGCCACAAGTCACCGATCGAAGACTGGAAGGGCGGGTGGGAAGCCGGTCTGGACCCCCTGCGACGCGACCATGCCAGCTTCGCCGACTTCACGGACCCCGACGGCAACAGCTGGGTGCTCCAGGAGATCGGTCACCAGCCAGCTTCCGAAACAGCTCTACCCTAATGGGTACTGTGATAGTTTTCCATTAGGCGTGACAGTGCTAGAGCGCCGACGAGGTGACCCCCGACCCCGTCCGGCGCTCCCAATGGCAGCGGACAGCTGCAAGGAGATCTGATGATCCGCTTCGATTCGGCAACCAAGGGGTATCCCGACGGCACGGTGGCTGTGAACGAACTCAGCCTGGAAGCGCCCTCAGGGAAGATTTCGGTGCTCGTGGGCCCCTCGGGATGCGGCAAGACCACCACCCTGCGGATGGTCAACCGCATGATCGACCCCACCTCGGGCCGTGTCCTGCTCAACGACAGGGATGTGGCCTCGATCCCACCGGCCGAGCTGAGAAGAGGCATCGGCTACGTGATCCAGCAGGCGGGGCTCTTCCCGCACCGGACTGTGCTCGACAACATCGCCACCGTCCCCCTGTTGCTAGGGCACGGCAAAGTCCGGGCACGTCGACGGGCCGGTGAACTTCTGGACCTGGTCGGCCTCCCCCAGGCGCTCGCGGACCGCTATCCGGCTCAGCTTTCGGGGGGCCAGCAACAGCGTGTGGGCGTTGCCCGCGCACTGGCCGCAGACCCTCCTGTCATGCTCATGGACGAACCGTTCAGCGCGGTCGATCCCGTCGTCCGCGAGCAACTGCAGAACGAGCTTCTCCGCATCCAGACCGAGCTGAGCAAGACGATCATTTTCGTCACCCACGACATCGACGAGGCCATCAAGCTCGGTGACATGGTCGCCGTCATGCGGGTGGGCGGTTTCCTTGCCCAGTTCAGCCCGCCGGCCGAGCTTCTCTCCCGCCCGCGGGACTCCTTCGTCGCCTCCTTCGTGGGCCGTGACCGCGGGTACCGGGCACTCGCCTTCAGCGACGCCGGATCGCTACGCCCGGCAAAGGAACCCACCATCCGGCTCGGAGAGGCCTTGTCGCATGCCTTCGACCGGCAGCAGGAGGGCTGGATCCTCGTCCTCGACGAGGACGACGCGCCCTTGGGGTGGCTGGCGGCGGATGACCTCACCCAGCAGGCCCGCGAAGGTAAAGCAGAATCGTCTCTGCTCAACCTCGGCGGAACACTGGGACGGCAGGACGGGACCCTGCGGGAGGCCCTGGACGCCGCTCTCTCGTCCCCCAGCGGCCGCGGTGTGATCGTCGACGCGGAAGGACGCTTTGCGGGCACGGTCACCGCTTCCCAGGTACTGGCCCGGATCGAAACCCACGCCGTCAGCCAGCGCGAAGGGGCGCCGCACTCCACGGCAGGTGTCTCGTCGTGACCACCCTGTGGACCTACCTTCATGATCACTGGCCGCAGATAGGCGACTGGACGCTGACGACACTGTGGCTGGCCGCACTGCCCGTCGGGGCCGGCCTCCTCACTGCGTTGCCCTGTGGGTGGCTCGCCCATCGTTATCGCTGGGCTCGGCTGCCTTTCGTATCTGGCATGGGTGTCGTCTACACGGTGCCGTCCCTCGTCATATTCCTCGTGCTGCCGGAGGTTCTGGGCACCAGGATCCTGGACCCGCTCAACGTCGTCATCGCGCTGACGCTGTACAGCTTCGCCCTGCTGGTCCGCACCGTGGCCGACGCGCTGGACTCAGTCCCCGCCACGCTGCTCGACACGGCCGGCGCAATGGGGCAGACGGCGTGGCAGCGGCTGCTGCGCGTACAACTGCCTCTGGCCGTTCCCATCATCGGTGCCGGAGTGAGAGTCGCCGCGGTGTCCAACGTCAGCCTGGTGTCCGTCGCCTCCGTCATCGGGACCTCGCAGCTCGGACAGCTCTTCGTCACGGGCAACAACATCAGTTCCCTGACACCGGTCGTCCTGGGACTGATCTTCTTCATCGGCATCGCCCTCGCCTTCGACCTGATCATCGTTCTCGTCACCAGGCTGCTCAGCCCCTGGGAAAGGGCGGTGGCCCGATGAATCTCGCCGCGGACAACGGACTTCCAGGCCTTCACAGGGTGGGTATCTGGTTCAACGACCCGGCCAACTGGTGGGGGCCGACGGGACTGATCACTTACGCGGGCGAGCACCTCGGCTACACCCTGGCGGTACTCTGTGTGGCCGTTCTCATCGCCCTACCGCTCGGCCTCGTCATCGGTCACACGGGGCGTGGCACGACGTGGGTGGCAGGCCTGACCAACGCCTCCCGCGCAGTGCCCACCCTCGGCCTGCTGATCCTCCTGATCGTCGCCGTATCCCCTCACATCCACATCGAGCAGGGCCTCGGCCGCGCGGTTCCGGCAGGCAGTGTCCCCTATCTCGTCCCTGTGTTCCTCGTCCTGATCCTGATCGCGGTACCGCCTCTGCTGACCAGCACGTACGCCGGAGTGCGCTCACTGGATCCGCTCGTACGCGAAGCCGCCGCCGGCAGCGGGATGACCCCACTCCAGATTGTTCTCAAGGTGGAGCTGCCCTGCGCGGTACCACTCGTCATGTCCGGACTGCGTAGTGCGACGCTGCAGGTGATAGCGACGCTGACCGTGGCCGCGTACGCACCTTTGGTCGGAGGTCTGGGACGCCTGATCGTCGACGGGCACCAGAACCTCGCGGATCTCCGATACGGGTATCCGGCGATGGTCGCCGCCGGCATCAGCGTCGCCGTCCTCGCTCTCGCCGTCGACCTGCTGCTCCAAGCCGCCCAGCGCCTGGTCGTCTCCCCCGGTCTCGCACTGACCGCCGGGACCCGGCCCCACAGCCCGGTTCGCAGGACCGGGGCAGCCAGCTGATGCACCGACACATCGCGGAACATCCCGAAGGAACCATCATGCGACGCATCGTCTCCGCCGGCTTCACTCTCGCCGCCATCGCCATACTGGCGGGCTGCGGCGCCTACGGCAGTTCCAGTCTGCCGGACCCGGACAGCGCTGCGACACACAGCATCTCGTCGGACGCGGACACCGCCCTGCCGCGCCGGCCGGGTTCCGTCACCATCGGTTCGGCCGCGTTCCCGGAGGCTGAGCTCCTGGCGCATCTGTACGCGGGAGCCATGCGGTCTCGTGGTGTCGAGGTCGACGTGCACGCCAACATCGGTGAACGTCCTGCTTACATGGCAGCTCTCAAGGACGGGTCCATCGGAGCGGTTCCGGAGTACGGGGGATCGCTGCTCGAGTACCTCGCGGGCGAGAGCGATGCCCGGACCTCGCAGGAGGTCCAGGCGGAACTCCGCGGGGCGACGAGGAATCACGGTCTGCGGATCACCGACTACGCACCGGCCCAGGACGCGGACACGATCACGGTCACCAAGGAGACCGCAGAGAAATACCATCTGAGCAGCATCGGGGACCTCAAGCTCGTCGCGGGCAAGCTGAAGCTCGGCGCCCCGGCACCGCTGCAGACCGTCTCCTCCGGAGTGCCTGCCCTCAAGCGCGTCTACGGCGTCGAGTTCAGGCAGTTCGTTCCCCTCTCGCCGAGCGGCAGCATCACCCAGACGGCGCTGCGCAATGGAACGGTCGATGCCGCGGACATCTTTTCCACGGACCCGGCCATCTCCCGCTTCGGTTTCGTCTCGCTCAAGGACACCGAGCACATCTTCGCCGCGCAGAACGTCGTGCCCGTGTTCCGGCAGGACGTCCTGACCCAGCCGATGGCCGACGCCTGCAACGCCGTGTCCGCCCGCCTCGACACGAATGAGCTCCGCGCATTGGTCACGCGCGTCGCCGACGGCGCTGACCCGTCGACGACCGCGTCCGACTGGCTGAGCCGGAAGGGCCTGGCCAAGAATTGATGCAGCCGGCCTCGCGGCACCACGCGAACAGGCAGAGCAGCCGAAGGGCACCAGTCATGCCGAACACTCCTGACGACCGGCGATACAGCTCCGAGCACATCTGGGCGAAGACGCAGGAGGGGCAGTCCGTCGTCCGCATCGGCGTCACCGACTATGCCCAGGACGCCCTGGGCGACGTGATCGACGTCACTCTTCCCGAGGTGGGCACCGGGGTACAGGCGGAGATCGCCTGCGCGGATGTCGAGTCCACCAAGAGCGTGTCCGATGTCGTCTCGCCGGTCAGCGGGACCGTTGTGGCCCGCAACGAAGACCTGGCCGACTCCCCGGAACTGGTCAACAGCGATCCGTACGAGCAGGGCTGGCTGGTGGACATCGAGGTCGATCCGTCCAAGGCCGCCACGGAGCTGGCCGCCCTTCAGGACGCCACCGCCTATGCCAGGGCGACCGGAGGCTGACAGCTCGGCCGGAGGGGGTTCGACGGACGTCGAGCGGTCAGTGTTTCGTAGGGAGGGATCCCCCGCCGGCCGTGGGACTGCTGATCGTCAGGCTCACGCGACTCTCCGGCGCCGTGCGCGGCGGCCTTCTCTGCGCTGCCTGTCTGACCCTTGTCGCGCTTCCGATGATGCTGCGCGAGGGGAAGTCCGCCAACCCCACGGTTCTGCCGCTCGGCTACGTTGCCGACTGGTGCGTCACCATCGCTGTCACGATCGTCGTCACCGCGGGTGTGGCCTGGTTCGGTCATCGCCGGACCTGTGGCACCCGGCGAAACGAGGAAGTGGCCCCCTGATGGGGTGACTCGCGCGGCCTCCGAGCGGGACCCACGGACGAAGCGCGTCGGATCGTCCGTGGATTCCGCTGTCTCCGTCTGTGATCAGTTCCCGGCATCCGCCCCCTTGCTGCGCTGGTAGTGGCGGCGCGCCTTCATCCGGTTCCCGCACTCGGACATGGAGCACCAGCGGGCACTGTTGGGCTTGCTTCGGTCGAGGAGGAAGCGCCGGCACTCGGGATTGGCGCACGGTCTCAACCGGCCTGGCCTGGTCTCCTGGAGGCGTGACCAGGTCAGCACCATTTCCGCGGCGGGTCCGTGGCCGTCCGGCGCATGGAGCTCCCAATCGAGCCTTCCTCTGTCGATGTGCGGAACATTCTTGACTCCTTCCAGCCATGCGTTGAGGGAGTCGGGCTCGCGTGTCCCCCTGACGACCTCCTGGAGCGCGTTCCGAGCTGCGGTGAGGAGGTCGATCTCCTCACGTGCACCGCTCCAGCCATGCCTGCGCACCCATTCCTGAGCTTCCGCGGGCTCCTTCAGAACATCTTTCACAGCGCCTCTCACGACGGGCGTCGTGTTGAGCAGATCGAGGAGCACTCCCTCTTGGGCCTCTTCCGTCATCACAGGCCTCCTAACCGTCTTTCATGCCTTGACAGGTTACACCAAACTCACGCTAGACTGCCCACCTAACTGAATTTTACCAGTTAGGTAGCACCATAATCCGACTCGCCGGCGCCTGCACACGCCCCAACGCCAGGAAGCTCCCCATGCAGCGAGCAGCACCTCAGTGCACGCACGAGGCGTCTTCGGTCTCGAATCGCGGACCGGACGCGGCGGACCGGCGCGGCAGCCTGTCGGCCGTTCTCCCACGAGCGGGCCGACGGTGGGCCGGGCTGCACGACCCCTCCTCAAGTGCCGCGATCACGGTCGTGGCGGTGGTGGCAGCTCTCGTCTGGGCGAACACGGGCCCCGAGGCCTACGAGTCCTTCTGGGAGACGCGGTTCGAGGCAGCACTGGGCGGCCTCCACGTGGGGTGGAGCCTGCGGACGTGGGTCGAAAGCGGCCTGATGACGCTGTTCTTCCTGGTAGTAGGGCTGGAGGCGCGCAAGGAATTCGATCTCGGTGATCTACGTGAACGCAGCCGACTCGTTCTGCCCATAGCTGCGAGTCTCATCGCCATGGCCGTGCCGGTCGGCGTCTACCTCGCGGTGAATCACGGAGGCTCCGCCGCCCACGGATGGGGCGTGGCCATGTCCACGGACAGCGCGCTGGCGCTGGGAGCATTCGCCATGGTGGCCCGAGGAGTCCCGGATCAGGTCAGGGCGTTTCTGCTCACCCTGTTCGTGGTCGACGACGTCGTGGCCCTTCTGCTGGTGATCTTCGCCTACGGAGACGGTGTGAACCCGGCTCCCGCACTGCTCGCCGCCGCCTCGTTCGCCAGCCTGCTGGCCGCGCGGAGATGGCGGCCGTCCACCAGCCGCAGAACGGATCTGGTGTTCGGTGTGGGCACCTGGGCCGCGCTCATGTTCAGCGGGATAGAGCCTCCGGTCGCCGGACTGCTCATCGGGCTCGTCACGAGCGCTCGCCCACCGTTGCGCTCAGAACTGGAGCACGCCACCAGTCTCGTACGGCTCTACCGCGAACAGCCGAGTCCCGCGCGGGCGAAGTCGGCGACCGCCGGGGTCAGCGCTTCACTGTCGACCAACGCCCGTCTGCACCATTTGCTCCATCCATGGACCACATTCCTGATCGTGCCGCTGTTCGCGCTGTCGAACGCGGGCATCCAGATGAACCCCACTCGTCTCGCGCAGGCGGCAACGGCTCCTGTGACACTCGGTATCGTCCTGGCCTATGTACTGGGCAAGCCCGTCGCGGTCGTCATCGGAACCTGGTCGGTCACTCGTTCGAGCAACGGTCGTGTGAGCGTCCCCGTCGGATGGGGAGCGGTGGTCGGCAGTGGCACGTTGGCCGGCGTCGGATTCACCGTCTCACTGCTGATCGCAACACTGGCTTTCCATGGCGAACAGCTCGACCAGGCAAAGATCGGCATTCTCACGGCCGCCGTTCTGTCGACAGTGACCAGCTGGGCGGTGTATCGGGTGATCGATGTGCTGCCGAGCATCCGACGGCACAACGCTCTGCTCGGCGACAGCACGGGAGTGCGTGATCTGGACGGAGCGGTGGACATGGACCGGGATCATGTGCGGGGTCCCGCCACCGCGCCCATCACCATCATCGAGTACGGCGACTTCGAGTGCCCCTATTGCAGCCGGACCGAACCGGCCACCCGGGAACTGCTCGCCTCGCACCCCGACATCCGCTATGTCTGGCGGCACCTGCCTCTCAGCGATGTTCACCCCCACGCGCGACTCGCGGCGGAAGCAGCCGAGGCAGCGGCCTCCCAGGGCGCCTTCTGGCCCATGCACACCATCCTGCTCGAACGGCAGGACCAGCTAAGCCTCACCGACCTGATCGGCCATGCCGAAGACCTGGGGCTCGATGTCAACCGGTTCAAGCGCGAACTCCTCAACGGTGACCACCGAAAGCAGGTCGACCGGCACATCGCCGACGCCGACGCCAATGGAGTCGCCGGCACCCCCACCTTCTTCATCAACGGCAAGCGGCATCACGGATCGCACGACGTGGCTGCCATGTCAGAGGCGATTCAGCAGGCCCGCGCGGAACTCAGCCCCTCTCCTCCGGCGGGTTACGCCGCACGGTCCGGTGCGACGGGGAACAGCTCACGGATGATCCTTCCCACACCTTCCGGCATGCGTCTCGTCGGCAGATCCGGGAACACCCGGGAATCCGGAACTGCTCGGGCAGGCCGTCGGGCCACGCCTACGATGCCCCGCATTCCGGCACTCACAACCTGCTCTCCGCGCGGGGTACCACGTCCTCCGGGAGAAGCGTCCGCAAGTCGTCCAGCCCGGGAGCGGCCAGAGCACTGAGCCGGCCGGCCTGCCGGGTGATCATCCCCTCCGGGGTCTGGCGGGCCAGGCGTCCATTGCCGAACGAGCGGTCTCGTGGCAACCCGTCGAAGTGCTCACGCAGCACCTGTCCAGTTCCGGTGGCGCACTCATAGCCAGATGCCAGGGCGTGCTGACGCACGATAGTGACAGGCTCGTCGGACGTGTAGTTCGCGAACTCCACCGTGCGGGAGTAGCGGGAGGCCAAGCCTGGATTCAAGGCCATGAAACGTCGCATCTCATCGGTGTATCCGGCGACGATGACCACGACCTCGTCGCGGTGGTCCTCCATCAGCTTCAGCAGGGTGTCTACCACCTCATGCCCGAAGTCGCTTCGTCCTGAGGGGCCGGTCGGTGTGAGTGTGTGTGCCTCGTCGATGAACAGCACACCCGCCAGGCCCGGTTCGAACACCTCGCGGGTGACCTGGGCCGTGTGACCGGTGTACTGGCCCACCAAGTCGGCCCGTGCCACCTCGACCAACTGGAGCACCCCTAGCGACGTGAGCAGCTCGCCGTAGAGCCGGGCCCCGGTGGTCTTGCCGGTACCGGGCGGTCCGGCGAAGACCAGGTGGTGGCTGATCCGCGGTACGGGCAGCCCGGCGGGCCTGGTAAGCGATGGCGAGCGTGTCTGTCCGCAGGCCAGACCGCGCCACTGCTTGAGCTGGTCGATGCATCGCTCGACCTCGTTGCACTCCTTCTATGCCTCGGCGTCGAAGGCCGGCGGGCGACCGCCGGCACGACCTCGCCGCAGACGGTGACCAACCTGATCGGACAGCTGCGGAATGACGGCACGGATCCCTCGCCGGCGCAGTTGCCCACGGATCGCACGGGACGAATACGCGCGATCCGCCAGGACGGCCTCTGAGCGGGTCGTCGGTCTGCTACGTCCGGTCCGCGGAACGCAGATGCCGGCCATGACTGCCTCGAAGGCTGGTGCGTCGCCCTCCTGGCCTGCGGTGCCGCGGAGGGCCAGGGGGCGTGCATGGCTGCCGCTGGCGAGATAAACCTTCGTGCTCAGGCCGCCGCGGGACCGTCCTAAGCCGTGATCGTCTGGTTCGACGCGGTCCGAAGCCCCCCTTTCCTGGCTCCGGCAGCATGTTGATGCACTCTGCAAACGGTGGAGTTCACCGGCACGGTCCAGCCGATGTTGTCGGTGTCATCGGCCGCTGCCAGGACTGCGGCGAGGATGCGTTCCCAGGTGCCCTCCACGGCCCACCTGATCAGCCGTTTGTGAGCGGTCTGGAACGAGCCGAGCTCGTCAGGCAGGTCGCGCCAGGGCGAGCACGTGCGGTACTTCCCCGCGATGGCCTCCAGCGTGCGGCGGTGGTCGGCCCATCGCCGCCCACGGACCGGATCGGCCGGCATCAGCGGCTCGATCCGGTCCCACATCGCATCAGTGATCACTAATGGGACAGACACATCCGATCAACTGATCAGCCCCCAAAGAGACACGCCCTAGTTGTCGACGCGGACCACGGTGCCGAGCACGTCGTTGAACGCCTCGGTGGAACTCGGGTGTGTATAGACGGAGTCGCGCAGCTCGGATGCTGTGACGCCCTGCCGCATCGCCAGGGCCACCGTGTTGATGAGCTCCTGTGCGTCCGTGCTGAGCAGAGCGGCACCGAGAATCTTGTCGGTGTCCGCGTCGATGACAAACTTCATCATCCCGCGCGTCTCTTCGACGACGTAGGCGCGGGGCATGGCGATGATTTCTGCCACCGGCTGACTGGCGACCTTCACCCGGTGTCCTGCCGCACGTGCCTCCGTCTCGGTAAGCCCCACGGTGGCCAGCGGCGGAGTGATGAACAGAGTGCGGGGAACGTCCGCCCGGTCGTCGGTGCTCCGACGACCCTCGCCCGTCAGCTGGTCGAGAACGATACGGCTGTCGTCGAGTGAGATGTACGTGAACTGCGGCCCGCCGTTGACGTCGCCGAGGGCGAAGATGTGGGGCTGGCTGGTGCGCAGGTGGCGGTCCACCTGGATCGCCCCCCGCTCCGTGACGCCTACCCCCGCCGCCTCGAGGTTCAGCTCCGAGGTGGCCGGCCGGCGGCCGGTCGCCACGAGTACCGTGTCGACATCCACGGCGTGCTTGGTCCCATCCTGCTCGTAGAGCACCGTGGTGTGGTCATCGCCGTCGCGGACTTCGAGCACCTTCGCTCCGGTTACGACGTTGACGCCTTCCTCGCTGAAGATCTCCTTGACTGCCGCGGCGACATCCTCGTCCTCTCGCCGGAGAATGTCCGAAGAGGCCTCCAAGACGGTGACTTCGGAGCCGAACCTGCGGTAGATGGAGGCGAACTCCAACCCCAGGTAGCCGCCACCGATGACGGCGAGACGCTGAGGCAGCGTTGTGGTTCCGATGAGCTGGGTGCTGGTCAGCACGTGCTTGCTGTCCTTCAGTCCTGGTATATCCGGGACTATCGGCTCGGAACCGGTATTGACCAGAATAGTGTCCGCCGTGATGGCCAGGTGGGTTTCCCCCTCTCTGACGCTGACGGTGTGGGGGTCTTCGAACCGGGCGAGGCCGGTCACCACCCGAACCGTCTCCACTCCGTTCATGCCTTCGTAGTTTCCGGCACGGAAGAGACTGGTCAGTGCCTGAACTTCTCCGACTGAGCGTTCGTACCAATCCTGCGACGAATCCTCCGGTCGACGCTTGTTGGCGTGATGGACCAGCGCTTTAGTCGGCACACAGCCGACGTTCGGACACGTTCCCCCGTACATGTGCTCCGACCTTTCGATCAGAACGACCTTTTTCCCGAGCGCACCGAACTTGCCCGCGACGGCCTTACCACCCTTTCCGAAACCAATGACGAGCAGGTCCGTATGAATTGCATCCTTTTCGATGCTCATTACTGCCATCCTTCACTTGTTGTGCGGGGGATTTACTGGTGAGTAATAGATTTACGTGATCTCCACACGTCACCGTAGAGTCACGGGGCGACTTGCGACACATCTGCCGTATGCATCTTTTGAAGCCGGAGGTGAGATTTTCCGAATGCTTCTCTGAAGAGGGGTGCGAAGTGTCCGTCGAACTGCCCTGTCCGGCCACTCATTCGGAATAGCCACGCCGGGCCATCGAAAAAATGCATGATCGAGAGGTCACCACCGCGCGCCCCGATGATCTAGCCTCGTCCCGGCGGTAAACTCTCAGGTTTCCAGGCCGTCCGAACGGACCGGCGGGCACGATGAGAGACGTATGCCGAATGCATCGGATTCGGCCCCATACTCCCGGCCCCATGGGCACGGCAGCGTGATCAAGGAGACTCATGGCGGCGACGCTGGACCCCGATCGCTCCGAGTGGGACGTCATCGTCCTCGGCGGCGCCGCGGCCGGCGAGAACGCCGCCCAGTACGCGAGCCAGTTCTCAGGTCTGTCCTCGGTGATCGTGGAGAGCCATCTGCTCGGTGGAGAGTGTTCGTACTGGGCCTGCATGCCGAGTAAGGCCCTCCTCAGGTCCGTCGAGGCGGTCGACGCCGCCAATCACGCGCCCGGAGTCTCGGCCCGGATCGACCCTGCCCAGGTGCTGGCGCGGCGTGACGAGGTGATCAATGGACTGGACGACACCTCGCAGGTGAATTGGGCTCTAGGCGCGGGCATCGATGTCGTGCGCGGCTACGGACGGCTCAGCGGCGAGCGGGCCGTATCCGTGAGCCGGCCCGATGGGACGACCAGGGTCCTGCGCGCCAGGCATGCCGTGGTGATAGACACGGGCTCGGCCGCAGCAGTGCCTGACATTCCGGGACTGCGCGCCGCCGCACCCTGGACCTCCCGGGACGTCACCACGATGCGGGAAGTGCCGCGTCGTGTCGTCGTCCTGGGCGGCGGAGTGGTCGCCTGTGAGTCGGCTACCTGGCTGCGTGGTCTCGGGGCCGAGGAGGTGACCGTCGTCCACCGGGGCCGGCGGCTGCTGAGCCAGTACGAGCCCTTCGCAGGTGAGATCGTGGGGCAGGCGCTGCAGGACAGCGGGGTACAACTCCTACTCGGACGCAGCATGGCCGATGTACAGCGTCCCCGAGCCGCGGACACGGGGGAGGGCCGAATCCACGGCGGCGAGGTCGCGGTGACGCTCGACGACGGCTCGGTCCTCAGCGCCGACGAGGTGGTCGTGGCGGCCGGACGTGTCCCGAACAGCGACGACATCGGGCTGGAGACCGTGGGGCTCACTCCCGGCGGCTACCTCGATGTGGACGACCAGCAGAACGTACGCGGAGTCGAGGGCGACTGGCTCTATGCCATCGGTGATGTGTGCGGACGGGCGTTGCTAACCCACATGGGCAAGTACCAGGCACGTATCGCCGGCGACGTCATCACAGCGCGTGCCGCTGGTACCGGTGGCGAACTGCCCTCTGCCGCCGAGGGACATGTCGGCCTTCCGCAGGTGGTCTTCAGCAATCCTGAAGTGGGTACAGCCGGGCTCACGGAGCGGCAGGCCAGAGAGTCGGGCCTCGATGTCGAAGTCGTCGAGCACGACATGGCCGGGCTCGCGGGTACCTATCTGCTGCGTACCGACTACCGGGGCCGGGCGAAGCTCGTCATCGACCGCGAGCGCGATGTCGTCGTGGGAGCCACCTTCGTCGGAGCGGGTATTTCGGACCTGGTCCACTCGGCGACGACTGCGATCGTGGGGCGGATTCCCGTGTCCACGCTGTGGCATGTGGTCCCGAGTTACCCCACCCCGAGCGAGGTCTGGCTGCGACTGCTGGAGACGCTCCGCTCGCAGCGGCACGAGGCGTCGCACAGCTGAGGATTCGGGGCAGCTCGCACGCTGACCCCGCAAAGAGATCCTCTTGTCTCTCCCGCCCTCGCCGCTGGACCCGGCGTTCGCCGCTCTGCTGTGCAACAGCCACCACCGTCTGACCGGCACCCCGCTGGTTCCTCAAGGGGTGGCGGAAGCCGACGTCGCGCGGTGGCTCTTCGAAGACGCGCCCTTTCCCGTCCTGGCACAGGACACCTCGCAGGACCCGGTATTCGTCTACGCCAACGTTCGGGCACAGTCGTGTTTCGGCTACACGCAGGCGGAGTTCGCCGGGCGGCCGTCACCGCTGTCGGCGCCGTCCGAGTTCCGTGCCAGGCGTGAGCGTCTCATGACGGACGTACGGACCAAGGGATACACCCGGGGCTATCGAGGGCTGCGCCGCGCACCCCGTCGGCCTGGAGCTGATCGCCGAGATCTGCGACGAGGTGCGCTCGGGGAACGGGATCCGCAGTGTGATCCTGGCCGGAAAGCGCCTGTATCGCTTCCCGATGGGCCAGATCGACCAGGCGGGCATGCGGCAGGTGGGCAGGACTGTTCGCGCTCATCGATCGGATGCCGGCGTCCCGCTCGATCCGTTCACCACCGGCGTCTTCTGCGGCGTGATGATGGCCCAGGGCGACTACTTGCTCGAGCAGGGGCATCCCTACTCGGAGATCGCCAACGAGTCGGTCATCGAGGCCGTGGACTCGCTCGATCCGTACATGCACGCCCGGCGCCCACACGCCCCCACCGTAGTCCGCCGTGGGGGTGCAGGCATGCCATCACGCCGACGGCAGTCTAATGCTTTGAATGCGGTTCATCCGTTTGACATGAGGGTGTGGGTGTGTCATCGTCCAAACGGAAAGAGCGCCGGGCAAACATTAGAACCGGTGCCGGGACCCCAGGAGACCGCCATGTCGACGCTGCCGCAGATCAACCCCGCCGAGGCCACCGGAGAGGCCGCCGCCCT
>NZ_JBSFRB010000059.1:0-42468 GCF_053589015.1 Streptomyces sp. NPDC003393
AAGGACCTCGACAATCCTCATTCTTGCTGGTCAGAGGCACTTTCTGCTTTCCTGACCGCCTGCCGGACAGCCCACCTCGTGAAAGCGCGAGGCTAACAGGCCGCCAGAAGGGCGGCGAGCAGGACGAGGGAGGTGAGTCCGATCGCCACCGCCAGAACCGTGCGGTGCCGGCTCCCAGGCCCGCGCCCCGGCCCGTGTCCGCGCCACGGGCCGGTACCTCCCGAGAACGGGCCGTTGCGGACACCGGCGGTACGGGCGGCGCCTCGACGGCCGCCGCGGGCGGTGCCCCTCGGCCCGGAGGCGCGGTGAGTCCTCAGGGCGGGGACGGCGGCGGTGGACGGGCCGGTTACGGTGGCCGCGGCGCGCGCCGACCGGGAGTCCAGATAGCGGCGGGCACCCCAGCCGAGCACGGCCTCGGCGAGCAGGACGCGCAGGCCGCCGTCGAAGTGACCGAGTTGTTCGGCCGCGTGCCGACAGTGCCGGCAGGCGCGCAGGTGCTGCCGGACGTCGGGGAGCAGCGTCCCGCCGCGGCGCGGGGGAACGTCCAGAAGACGGTTGTAGTACCGGCATTCACCGCTCGGCGCGAGGTCCCGGTGGGCGCGCAGACAACCTGCCCGGAATTGCTCCCGTGCCTGCTCCAGCGTGCCCGCCGCGCCGTCGGCGTCCATCGCCAGCAGACCCGACGGAATAGTTATGGGTTCAACTTCGACCTCGGTGTGCCACAACAGGCATTGGAAAGCGCCGGGAAGCGCCAGGAAAGCCCTTTCCGCCAGCAATCGCCTTTCGGGCGTCATGGACTTCACCGCGCGAAGACCACGACCTCCCGAAGGCCTGCTCAGTTCCGGCAGTACGGCGCATGCCGCCTCGTCGGCGGCCCATTCCCGTACGGTTTCCCGGGCGGCGACGAGGAGTTGCGGGCGCAGGGCGCCGCCGACCGCGCCGGATGTCAGCCGGCGCAGCACCTGCCGGAAGGCGGCGGTGGCCACCATGGCCGCCGAATCGCCCGGCGCCGCAAGGCAGATGGCGGCGTAGTCGTAGGTCGCCCGCCAGTGCCGGGCGAGCAGCAGCGCCACGGCGTGGTGGCCGCCGTCGGGATCCCGCAGCCGGGCGACGAGATGGCGGTCGGACTCGGTCGTGGCCACACCGGGGTGGGGCGGATAGGGAGGGCGTGGGGGGTGGGGGGCTTGCACTGGACCTTTTCCTTTCAGGCCGCAGGACGGCACGCGGAACACGTCCAGGAGACGCGGGTGCCGGACGGGTGCGCACCTGACCGGGAAAGGGAGGCCGGTCATCGCCTTTCCCGCAGGGGAGGCTCACTTTCGCACACGCTACTCACGGGAAACAAGGAGTTCGAAAGGCCGAAGTGACAATGCCCGGAAATGCCAGGGGAGTTACCGCGAGTATCCGTACCCCCATTCGAAAATCCCCCCCGCGCGGGGCCCCGAGGTCCGGACGGACAGGGCCGGATGAGGCACGAAAACCCCAACTCCGGCCCTGTCCCTGGCCGGAGACGGGACCGGAGCGCCGGCCGGCGGGGCGGTGCGACGCCGCTCAGCTGTTCGGCCGCAGCGTCCACACGACCGTCATCTCGCTGGTGACGGCGCCGTCCTCACGCTGGATCCGCACGGTCACCGGGAACTCGGGGCGCCGGCCCTCGTCGAGTTCGGCGACGACCTCGGCGACGGGACGGCCGAGGGTCGCGGTGGCCCTGACCGGGCCGAGGGCGATCTTCTTGAACGCGATCTCGGCGTTCACCGGCAGCGGCACGGCGCGCGAGAGCTGGTCGCCGAAGGCGGCGAGGACGATCGCCCCGCTGGCCGACTCGCCCAGCGTGAACATCGCCCCGGCGTGCGGTCCGCCGACGTGGTTGCGGTACTCGTCCTGGTCCGGCAGGGACAGCACGGCCCGCTCCGGAGTCGTCTCCAGGTACTCGAGGTTCAGGGTCCGAACCATCGGCACCGTGGCGGCGAGCAACTCGCCGATCGACATCTGATCTGCGCTCATGGCGCCATGTTACTTGCGAGTAGCACGCCTGACCAGAGCGATCCCGGCACCGTGTCCGCCGATCTGGTGCGTCCCTGACAAGGCCCGGTGACCGAATCGTGTCTCCGGCCCCCTAGGGTTGCTGCCCATGTGGCCAGGACAGCAGCCGCCCGGGGGCGAGCAGAACCCGCAGAACAACCCGTATCAGCAACCGGGTTACCAGCAACCGAATCCGTATCAGCAGCCCGGGTACCAACAGCCCAACCCCTACACCCAGCCGCCGCAGCAGCAGCCGCAGTGGGGCGCCCCTACCCCCGTGACCGGGCCGCAGCCGCCGACCGGCGGCGGTGGCAGCGGCAACCGGACGAAGCTCGTCGCGATCATCGCCGCGACCGCCGTGGTGGTGACGGCCGGGGTGACCGGATTCCTGGTTCTCGGCGGCGACAAGGACGACAAGGCCGACGGCGGCAGGACCGACGGCAAGGCGAGCCCGTCCGCCTCGGCTTCCGTGTCGACCGGCGCGAGCCCGTCCGACAGCACGACGGGCGACAACCCGCGCGGCACCGAGACCGAGAAGCCGGTGATCCCCGGCTGGAAGGTCGTCGTCAATCCCAAGCACGGCACGGCCTTCGACGTCCCGCCGGACTGGAAGGTCGACTCCCCCGGGGTGGTCAGCGGATTCGAGGACAAGAAGAAGGGCGACGGCTCTCCCTACATCGTGTTCTCCGCGCCCGCCTTCCTGAAGGAGAGCTGGTGCTCGTCCGACGACGACAAGGACGGTTCCAAGGAGACCAGCTCCCTGGCGTCCAGCGGCACCAAGGGTGAGAACGGCGGCAAGGACACCGCCGGCATCGCCCGGGGGGACGCCGCCGCGTTCGCCTTCGGCGGCTACACCAACCAGAGTGACGCCGCCAAGAAGTATCTGAAGATCGGCAAGGCGAAGCCCTACACCACGAAGTCCGGTGTGAAGGGCAGCGTGGCGACCTCGTTCACCGTGGGCGTGCCGAAGACGCACAAGTGCGACACCGACGGCAAGGCGACCAGCTTCGCCTTCAAGAACTCGCAGGGCGACTTCGTCTCCTGGACCCTCTACGGCGCCAAGGGCGTCAAGGACGAGCTGCCCGACGCCACCGTCATGAAGATCCTCAGCACGGTCCGGCTCCACGGGGACCCGACCGGCTGACCGGGCCGCGGGCGGGGCGAGCGCTCAGCCGACGCTGAACGTCCCGCCCGGAGGCTCGGGTGAGGGTACGGCGTCCTCGTCGCCGACCGCGGCGGCCGCGCCGATGAACTCGCGCAGGGCGGCGCCGTGTTCGACCCGGGCGGGGAAGACGTCGGCGGCGGTTCGCCGGGCCAGGACGGCCGTGTCCACGGGGCGGTGCGCGGCGATGAGCACCGCGTTGCCGAAACGCCGGCCGCGCAGCACTCCGGGTTCGGCGATCACCGCCAGCTCCTCGAACAGCGTGGCGAACGTGGCGAGTTGGGAGCGCAGGAAGGCGAAGGGCGCGGCGTCGGCGAGGTTCGCGAGGTAGATCCCGTCGGCGCGCAGCACTCGCTCGGCCTCACGGGCGTAGGCGAGGGTCGTGAGATGGGCCGGGACCCGGGAGCCGCCGAAGACGTCGGCGATCAGCACGTCCGAGGAGTCGGCCGGGGCCGCTTCCAGCCAGGCGCGGGCGTCGGCGGTGTGCAGCGCCGTGCCCGCGTCCTGCGACAGCGGGAGGTGGCTGACGACCAGCTCCAGCAGGGCCCGGTCGGCCTCGACGACCTGCTGCCGGGATCCGGGGCGGGTGGCGGCCACGTAGCGGGGCAGGGTGAGCGCGCCGCCGCCCAGGTGCAGGACGTCCAGCGGGCGGCCCGGTTCCCCGAAGGTGTCCAGGACGTGGCCGAGCCGGCGCGCGTACTCGAACTCCAGGTGCGTGGGCTCGTCCAGGTCGACGTAGGACTGCGGCGCCCCGTCCACGGTGAGCAGCCAGGCCCGTTCGCGGTCGATGTCGGGCATCAGCTTGGCGGTCCCGTGATCGACGGCGCGGGTCACGGGTATGGGCTCGGTCACGGATCCATTGTGCCGGTCCGTACCCCGGTGCGCGCCGCCCCGTACCGGCCGCCCGCCCGTCACGGTGCCGGACGCCCGCCGAGCGGCTCGCCGGGTGCGGGCCGGACTTCTCCGGCCCGCACCGTCGGCTGCCTCGGCACGCCTCGTTCACTCCACGGCGGTCACCGTGCCCGCGCCGACGGTCCGGCCGCCCTCGCGGATGGCGAAGCCGAGCCCCGGCTCCAGGGGCACCTCGCGTCCCAGTTCCACCGTCATCGCGACCGTGTCCCCGGGCCGCGCGACCGCCGCCTCGCCGAGGTCGATGTCGCCGACCACGTCCGCGGTGCGGATGTAGAACTGCGGGCGGTAGCCGGTGGCCACCGGTGTCGTGCGGCCGCCCTCGCGCGCCGAGAGGACGTACACCTGCGCGCTGAAGCGCCGCCTGGGTGTCACGCTGCCCGGGGCCGCGACGACGTGGCCGCGGCGGACCGCGTCGCGCGGGACACCGCGCAGCAGAAGCGCGACGTTGTCCCCTGCCTGCGCCTCCGTCATGGGCTTGCCGAAGGTCTCCAGGCCGGTGACCACCGTCTCCGTCTCCGCACCCAGCACCTCCACCCGGTCGCCGACGCGAACGGTGCCGCGCTCCACCGCGCCGGTGACGACGGTGCCCCGGCCGGTGATGGTCAGCACGTTCTCCACCGGCAGCAGGAACGGCGCGTCCAGGTACCGCTCCGGCATGGGCACGTAGGTGTCCACCGCGTCGAGCAGCGCCTCGATGGACGCCGTCCACCGCGGCTCGCCCTCCAGCGCCTTCAGCCCGGAGACCCGTACGACGGGTACCGCCTCGCCGCCGTAGCCGTGCGCGGTGAGCAGGTCGCGCACCTCCAGCTCGACCAGGTCGATGAGTTCCTCGTCGCCGGCGTCGGCCTTGTTGAGGGCGACGACGATGTGGTCGACGCCCACCTGTCGGGCGAGCAGCACGTGCTCGGCGGTCTGCGGCATGATCCCGTCGAGCGCGGAGACGACGAGGATCGCCCCGTCGAGCTGGGCGGCGCCGGTGACCATGTTCTTGACGTAGTCGGCGTGGCCCGGCATGTCCACGTGCGCGTAGTGCCGGGTGTCGGTCTCGTACTCGACGTGCGCGATGTTGATGGTGATGCCGCGGGCGGCCTCCTCCGGGGCCCGGTCGATGCGGTCGAACGGCACGAACGTACCGGTGCCGCGCTCGGCCAGGACCTTGGTGATGGCGGCGGTCAGGGTGGTCTTGCCGTGGTCGACATGGCCCATCGTGCCGATGTTCAGATGCGGCTTGGTGCGTACGTACGCGGTCTTGGACACAGCTGTACCTCGAAGCCTTTCAGCGGTGAAGGAATACGGGACCCCGAGGACTCTCCGACCCTCCCCCTGCGGGGTCCGCCGGACGATCCGGAGAGGGTCAGCTTCGGGCGCCGTCGACTGCGGCCACGAGGATCAGCACGGCAGCCTTCGGAGCATCCGCGGCGGCGGATGCTGCGAGGAGGAAGGCGTGCCGGAACATGGGGTCGATCATCGCCGAGTCCGCGCCGCGGGTCGAATGCTTTTCGGAGTGCCAGGATGTTGACGGGACGTCAGTGACTCATGAGGTGTGCTCGGGACACTTGGGAGACGGCCCATGCGGCGATCAGGCACACCTGTCGGTTAATGTCACCAGATGCTCGATGCCACCACCCGCTCTGGGGGCACCGCCACGGCCTCTCCCCGGGCCGCCGTCACGAAGCAGGCCGTCGCCGTCCCCGCGGTCCCGCCGGTCGCGCTCGGCCTGACCGCGCGCTGCGCGAGAACGCTGCTGTCGCCCTGGTCGCGGCTGTCGCTGCTGCTGGTGCTGCTCGCCGCGGCCGGTGCGTGCGTGCTGCTGTTCCAGCCGCAGCGACTGCTGGCGCACGGCTGGCCACCGCAGCTGGGCGGGGCCGCGGCGGCCCTCGTGTTCGCCGCGGCCTACGGTCTGTGCACGGTGGCGTTCGTGCCTCGACCGCTGCTGAACCTCGCCGCGGGCGCCCTGTTCGGTTCTCAGCTCGGGCTCGCGGCAGCACTGGCCGGTACGGTGCTGGGCGCCGGGGTGGCTTTCGGACTGGGCCGGGTGCTGGGTCAGGACGCGTTGCGGCCGCTGCTGCGCGGCCGGCTGCTGAAGGCGGCGGACGGGCAGCTCAGCAGGCACGGTTTCCGCTCGATGCTGGCGGCCCGGCTGTTCCCCGGGGTGCCCTTCTGGGCGGCGAATTACTGCGCCGCCGTCTCCCGCATGGGCTGGCCCGCGTTCCTGCTGGCGACGGCGCTCGGCTCGGTCCCGAACACGGCCGCCTACGTCGTCGCGGGCTCCCGCGCCGCCGCGCCGACGTCGCCGGCCTTCCTGATCGCGATGGCCTGCATCGCCGTACCGGCGCTGGCCGGCGCGGCGGTGACCTGGCGCAAGCGCCACCAACTGCGCGGGTTCCGCGGGCCTTCGGCGTAGCGGCCACCCACATGGGCCGTCCGGTGATCCTCGGCTCCGTCACGGTCGGACGCGGCGGCCCGTCGCTCCGGCCCGGCGGCCGTTCCCGTCGTACTGGTCTGCGGCGCCTGCGCGTTGAGGGACGCACGGGGCAGCGACCGCGTGCCATGGGAGCCGATCCTGTTCGCCACGGTGATCATCTTCGGATGGGAACACACCGTCGTCGCATGGTTCGTGAAGCGCATCTCGGCCAAGAGCTTCATGCCGTTCGCGGGATACGGGGTGGCGCCCGGGTCCTCGTCGCGGCACTGGTGAGCGCCGGTGTGCCCGGCCCGCACGCGGTCGGCCCGGCGGGCCGGGCGGGCGGTCGCCGGGCGGCCGGCCGCGCGCCGCCGTGACCGATCCCTGCGGATCCTGTAGCCGTCCGGTAGCGCAGCGTCAGCGCTTGGCCCTAGGCTTGTGTCCATGTCCCCCGATTCCATGGCCCCTGGTTCCGTGCGGTCCGCCGCGGAGCTGAACGAGCAGATCCGGGCGCTCTGGCTGCGTTCGGGCGGGTCGCTGTCGGCCCGGGAGCGCGCCGAGTACGAGCTGCTGGTGGTCGAGTGGGCCGCCGCCATCCGCGGGCGGGTGATCGAGGCGGCGTGAGTCCGGGACGGCCATCTCGGGACCTGTCCCGTCCTCCTCAAGCCCGCTGACAGCCTGGCGTCCTCGCCCCCGCCCGCCGACCGCCCAGGACCGTTCGCGGCGCCCGCGCTCCGCCGACGGGCCGTCTCACGGCCGTCCTCAGCGCCCGCCCGACACCCGCAGCACCGTGCCCGAGGCGTAGGAGGCGTCGGGCGACATCAGCCAGGCCACGGCCGCGGCGATCTCCTCCGCCCGGCCCGGCCGACGCAGCGGGATCGTCCCCGCGGCGCGCCGGGCCCGGTCCGGGTCGCCCATCGCCGCGTGGATCTCGGTGTCGATCACGCCGGGCGCGACCGCGTTGACGCGGATGCCGTCCGGGCCGAGTTCCTTGGCCAGTCCCAGTGTCAGGGCGTCGACGGCCGCCTTGGACGCGGCGTAGTGGACGTACTCGCCGGGGCTGCCGAGCGTGGCCGCAGCGGACGACACGTTCACGATCACGCCGTTGCCGCGGGGCACCATGAGCTGGGCGGCGCGGCGACAGCACAGCAGGGTGCCGAGCACGTTGACGTCCACGACACGGCGCAGGTCGACGGTGTCCGTGTCGGCGAGCCGGCCCAGCCGTCCGGTCACCCCGGCGTTGTTCACCAGCCCCGTCACCGGCCCGAGCCGCTCCTCCGCCGTGGCGAAGAGCCGCTCGACGTCCGCCTCCACCGAGGTGTCCATCCGCACGATGACGCTGCGCGCCCCGCACTCCAGCACCTCGTCCGCGACGGTCTCCGCGGCCCGCGTGTCGTTGACGTACCCCACCACCACGTCGTGCCCGTCGGCCGCCAGCCGACGGCAGATCGCGGCGCCGATGCCCCGGCTGCCGCCGGTGACGACGGTGACAAGACGCTTCATATGATCATCTTAGGCCCGCGGACGCCTGTGCACCTCGTCGGACGGCCGATACAGCCGTTCCTCGGGCCGCCCACCCCCACCCCCTCTCACTCCCGCAGGCCGGACGGGGACCGTGACGCCGTCCCCGGCGGCCAGGGGGCGCCAGGGGGCGGACCGACGGCTTCTTCCGGCGCCGGGAACGGAGTACGCGCCCTGGGCGGGAGCGGTGGCGGGCACGCACACTGGAGCCGTACACCGGGTCTGGCCGAGGCGTCCACGGGGCAGGCGGGGTAGGAGGGCGTTGATCCGATGCAGAGGTTCGACCACTGGCTCGGTTCCCCGTGGCGGCGTTCGGTGCTCGCCGCACTCGCGGGAGCACTGCCCATGTTCGCCTTCCCCGCGCCGTCGCTGTGGTGGTTCGCCTACGTCGCCCTGGTGCCGGGGATCCTGCTCGTCCGCAGCGCTCCGACGGGGCGGCGGGCGGCCTGCGACGGCTGGTTCGGCGGGCTGGGCTTCATGCTGGCCGTGCACCACTGGCTGCTGCCCAGCCTGCATGTGTTCACGCTGGTGCTCGCGGCGCTGCTCGGTGCCCTGTGGGGGCCCTGGGGGTGGTTGGTGCGACGGTTCCTGGGCGGTCTGCCCTCACCGGCGCGGTGCGCGGCGGCCCTCGTCGTGCTGCCGTCCGGCTGGCTGGCGGTCGAACTCGTGCGGTCCTGGCAGGGGCTGGGCGGGCCCTGGGGGATGCTCGGGGCCAGCCAGTGGCAGGTCGCGCCCGCGCTGCGGCTGGCCTCGGTCGGCGGGGTGTGGCTGCTGAGCTTCCTGGTGGTGGCGGTGAACGTCGCCGTCGCGGTGCTCGTCGCGGTCCGTGCGGCCCGGGTGCCGGCCGTGGCCGGGCTGGTGGCCACGGCGGCGGCGACCTCGGCGGCCTGGGTGTGGGCGCCGCGCCCCGGTGTCGACGGCCAGGTCCGCGTGGCCGTCGTACAGCCGGGCACGGTGGACGGCCCGGCGAGCGCGCAGCGGCGCTTCGACCGGGAGGAGCGGCTGACCCGCTCCCTGGTGGGGCAGCACGTCGATCTGGTCGTCTGGGGCGAGTCCAGCGTCGGGTTCGACCTGACCGAGCGACCTGATCTGGCGCGGCGGATCGCCGCGCTCTCCCATGAGGTGGGCGCCGACGTGCTGGTCAACGTGGACGCCCGGCGCGCCGGCCGGCCGGGCATCTACAAGAGTTCCGTGCTCGTCGGCCCGGACGGCCCGACCGGTGACCGCTACGACAAGATGCGGCTCGTGCCGTTCGGCGAGTACGTGCCCGCGCGTTCCGTGCTCGGCTGGGCGACCGCCGTCGGCAAGGCCGCCGGCGAGGACCGTATGAGGGGCCGCGAGCAGGTCGTGATGAACGTGGGTCACGGGCTGCGGGTCGGCCCGCTGGTCTGCTTCGAGACGGCGTTCCCGGACATGAGCCGGCACCTGGCGCGCGACGGCGCCGCAGTGCTGCTCGCCCAGTCGTCGACCTCCACGTTCCAGCACAGCTGGGCTCCCGAGCAGCACGCCTCGCTCGGCGCGCTGCGGGCCGCCGAGACGGGCCGGCCCATGGTGCACGCGACGCTGACCGGGGTGTCCGCCGTCTACGGCCCCGGCGGACAGCGCGTCGGCCGCTGGCTCGGCACGGACGCGAGCGCGGCCGAGGTGTACGACGTGCCGACCGCGCACGGCGTCACCCCGTACGTCCGCCACGGGGACTGGCCGGTGCAGGCGGCGCTGCTGGTACTGGCCGCCTTCTGCGCGACGCAGGGGGCTCGGGCGCTCAGGCCGCGCCGCAGCGCTCCAGCACCGCCCGCACCACCCGCTCGCACAGTTCGTGCGTCTCCAGCGCGTCACGGGCACTGAGCACCTTGCCCGCGCGCACCGCGTCGAGGAAGGACAGCACGGCCTGCTCGATACCGCGCTGCCGGGCGACCGGCACCCAGTCGCCGCGCCGGCGCACGGTCGGCTGGCCCTTGTGGTCGATGGTCTCGGCCAGGTTGACCACCTGGCGCTTGGTGTCCTGCCCGGAGACCTCCAGGATCTCCTCGGTCGAACCGCTGAGCCGGTTCATCACGCCGAGCGCGGTGAACCCGTCGCCGGCGAGTTGCAGCACGACGTGGTGCAGCAGTCCGTCGCGTATCCGGCCGCGCACGGTGATGTCGTCGACCGGACCCGGAACCAGAAACCTCAGCGTGTCCACGACGTGGACGAAGTCGTCGAGGATCATCGTGCGGGGTTCCTCGGGCAGCCCGACGCGGTTCTTCTGCATCAGGATCAGCTCGCGGGGGTGGTCGGCGCACTGCGCGTACGCGGGTGCGTGGCGCCGGTTGAAGCCGACCATGAGGGAGACGTTCCGCTCCTCGGCGAGCGCGACCAGCCGAGCCGAGTCGGCGAGGTCGTAGGCGAGCGGCTTGTCGACGTAGGTCGGCACGCCCGCCTCCAGCAGCCCGGTGACGATCTCGGGGTGGACGGCGGTGGGGGCGTGCACGAAGGCGGCGTCGAGGTCCTGGGCCAGGAGGTCGTCCAGGGTCCGGTGGCGGTGGCCGGTGGGCAGGTGCAGGGAATCGGCGACGCGCTCGAGCGTCGCGGGCGTCCGGGTCTGCAGATGCAGGTCGATCCCCGGCTGGGTGCCGAGCACCGGCAGGTACGCCTTCTGCGCGATGTCGCCCAGTCCGATGCAGCCGACCTTCACGTGCTCTCCCTCATCGCTCGCCTGTTCCCACGCTTCCCGTGTGCACGGCAGCATACGGCGACTGCGGAGGCCGCCAGTCGGCGATGTCGTCGAAACCGCGCAGCAGCAGTTCCGGCCGGGCCTTGGACAGCGCGGCGATCACCGTGTTCCGTACGGCGATCCCGGCGCGGTTGCTCATCATGTTCGCGCGGGCCACGCGCACCGCCTGGCGGGTGACGGCCGTGGTACGGGGCAGCCGGGCGGCCGTGTAGGCGGCGAGGTCGTCGGCGTGGTGGGCGAGGACGACGGCGTCCTCGAGGGCCTGGTTGCCGCCCTGGCCGAGGGTCGGCGGCATGGCGTGCGCGGCGTCGCCGAGGAGGGCGACCCGGCCACGGTGGCAGGCGGGCAGCGGCTCGGCGAGGTGATGCACGTCGTGGCGGAGCACGTCGCCGGGGCGGGCGGCGGCGAGCACCGCGGGGATCGGCTCGTGCCAGTGGCCGAAGCGGCGCAGGAGTTCCGCCCGCTCGTCGTCGGCCGCCCGCTGCCGGGCGGGTGTCATGGCGGCGGCGTACGCGTACACCCGGCCGTCCTTGAGCGGGTGCGTGCCCCAGAGACAGCCCCTGCCCCAGGTCTCGTGGGAGGCGAACTCGACGCCCGGCACGGGGATCACGATGCGCCAGGTGGTGAATCCGGAGTAGACGGTCCCGGGATGGCCGGCGAACAGCGTCCGGCGGACCGCGGAGTCGATGCCGTCGGCGGCCACGACCAGGTCGGCCTCCAGTTCGCCGTCGGGAAGGCGCACCCGGGCGGGGCGGTGGGCGTCGCCGGGGTCGGTGAGGTCGGCGGCGGTGGCGGTCCTGACAGCCTCGGCAGGCAGGAGTCCGGCCAGGCTGTCGATCAGTGTGGCGCGGTGCAGCAGGACCAAGGGGCCGCCGAACCGCCGGTTCGCCGCGGCGGCGTCGGTCCGGGTGAGCCAGCGGCCGCCGGGCGTGCGCAGTCCGCCGTCCCCCTGCCAGGCGGCCAGGTCGCGGATCCGGTCGCCGATGCCGAGGACGTCCAGGGCGCGCAGGGCGTTCGGCGACACCGAGATGGCCGCGCCGGCAGGCTCCAGCGAGCGGGCCCGCTCCAGCACGGTGACCTGCCGGCCGGTCCGGTGCAGGGCCGCGGCGGCGGCGAGCCCTCCGATGCCGCCGCCGATGACGACGACGCGCGAGGGACGGGACGGGGACATGGCTCCTCCAGCACAACGAGACTACACCTGTAGTGCGACGACGTCTCGACGGTACTACGGATGTAGTGCCGGACGCGCTACGGGCGTAGTGGAACGCGCATGGTCCGGCACTCGTCGTGGAGCGCGCACGGTGGAACGCGCGGTCCCATGCACTACGGGCGTAGTCGCCGGGTAGGTTGGCCCCCATGTCCGCAGCTCCAGCCCCCGCGAACGTCTCGCGCGCCGATCGCGTGGCCGACGCCGCCCTCGCCCTGCTCGCCGAGCGCGGGATGCGCGGCCTGACACACCGGGCGGTCGACGAGGCGGCCGGGCTGCCGCAGGGCTCCACGTCGAACCTGGCGCGCACCCGCCAGGCCCTGCTCGATCTGGCGGTGCGACGGCTGGCCGAGCGGGAGGCGCGGGTGCTGGCGCCGCACGAGCTTCCGGACCCGCGGACCGGCGGCCTCGACGCGCTGGTGGACGGGCTGGCGCTGGCCACGCACCGCACGCTGACCCGGAACCGCGAACTGACCCTCGCCCGCTACGAGCTGGCCCTGGAGGCCACCCGCCGCCCCGAGCTGCGCTCCCACTTCGACGCCGCGGGCGCCTACTTCCGCGAACAGCTCGGCAGCCTGGTCACGGCGATGGGTTCGGCCGACCCGGACCGGCACGTGCTGTCCCTGATCGCCTGGGCGGACGGGCTGATGTTCTCCTGCGTGGCCGGCACCTTCCACGCCCGCGTGCCGGAGCTCGACGAGGTGCGGGCGAGCCTGCGGGAACTGCTGGAGGGGATGTTCGGCGCCGGATGACGCGGCGCCGGAAAAGCCGTGGTGCGACGAGGCCGGGCTGCGCCAGGATCGGGACATGACGACGGAGGAACGCCAAGAGCCCGCCCAGGACGCCGACGAACGCACCATGCTGGAAGGCTGGTTGGACTACCACCGGCAGACGCTGGCGTGGAAGTGTCAGGGCCTGACCGACGAACAGCTGCGCACCAGGTCCGCCGAGCCGTCCGGTCTGTCCCTGATGGGGCTGGTGCGGCACATGGCCGAGGTGGAACGGCACTGGTTCCGCGTCGTGCTGGCAGGAGCGGAGCCGGCACCGATCTACTACAGCGAGCATGACCCCGACGGCGACTTCCACGTCACCGAGAAGGACACCTGGGCCGAGGCGTACGCCACCTGGCAGGCCGAGATCGAGGCCGCCCGGCGCGGCGCCGCCGGCATCGGCCTGGACGAGATGTCCCGACGCCACGGCAGGCTCACCGACAAGCCGTTCAACCTGCGGTGGATCTACACCCACATGATCGAGGAGTACGCCCGCCACAACGGCCACGCCGACCTGCTGCGCGAGCGCCTGGACGGAGCGACCGGGGACTGAACGAACGGCACGTCGGCCGACGCGCCGGGCGCCGCCGGGTCGGGGGCGGCGCCGGCCCGGGGCGTCAGCCGCGTGTGGCGCCGGCACCCCCTACGGGGCCGGAGATCACCCGTGCGGGGCATCCTGGGCCCCGTCCCCCGGCCGACGACGGTCCGGACCCAGCAGAGTTGCGCGCGTGCATCGAACGACGACCACCGCAACGCTGCTGGTCACCGTGGCAGTCGCGGCCCTCACCGGCTGCGTCACGGTCCAGCGGCCGCCCGTGTCCGGCCCGGCCGCGGCACCCTCCGCACCCCGGGCGCCGCGCCCGGACGGCAGCACCGCGCCACGCCCCGTCCAGGCACCCGCCCAGGAGGCCCTGCAACGCGTCGCACCGCCCGCATCCCCGCGCCCGACCGCGCGCCCGGGCGCCCCGGCGGACCTCACGGCGCCCCCGCAGACCCGCCCGGCCCCCGAGCCGCCCGGGCAGCAGCCGCAACCCCCGAACCGGCGCTCCGCCGCCCATCCCCACCTCCACGAGCGGCACCCGGACCCCGGGCACCAGCGTCCGCCAGGGCCACCGCACTCCGAAGCCCCCTCCGGCACCCACGCGGCGCCGTCGAACCCCGGCGTCTGCGCCCTCGGCAGGCAGTACGGCGGCTGGCGCCCGGACAGTCCCGAGGCACGCATCTGCGGCCGGACATACGGCCGTTGACGCCTCAGCGCGCCGGACACCGCACTCAGGGCTGTCCCGCAATCCCCGGCGGGCGCGCGACGCCGGCTACGGCACCTCGCCACGTTGTCGGACCATCCGCATACGCCCAGCGTGCGGACGTCCCCCCGCCGTGCGATGCTCCCCCACTGCCTGAACGGCGTGGGAGGCGCCCCCGGCATCCGACGCCGCGCGCTGATCCACCGCGGACAACGGGACAGCCCTCAGAACGGCCGGCGCGGCGGCCCCTCGGGTTCCTCCCCGCGGCCGGAGACGTCGCCCTCGCCCAGCCGCAGTTCCATCCGGTGGATCGCCGCACGGACTCCGTCTCCGTAGGTGTCGTCGGCGAGGGCGTCGGCCGCATCACGGGCACGGTGGAGATGGCTGCGTGCCGCCTCGCAGCGGCCCAGCTTCACATAGTCGGCGGCGAGGTTCAGATGGAGGGACGGATACAGGGCGCGGGCCGCCGGCGCGCCCTCGTGCTCGGCGAGCCGGTCGTCCGTGAGCTCCTCCGCCGCCGACAGTGCCCTGAGGTCCCAGGCCAGTTCGTCGGAGGGGTCGTCCTGGGTGTCCGCCATGTAATGGGCCAGCGTACAGCGGTGCAGCGGATCGCCGTCCTCGCCGATCTCGCGCCACAGGCCGAGGAACCGCACCCGTGCCTCCTCGCGGTCACCGGCGTGGTGCAACATGATGCACTGCCCGATCCGCGTCAGCACGGCGTCCGACGCCGCCTGCTCCTGTCGTTCCGTCACCACGGCCTCCAGCGCTGTCCCCGACCCGACTCCCCCGACGTTAGGGCCCAACGGCCCGAATCCCCCCGAAGACGCGGGTCCGGCACCCCACATACGGCGATCCGGGCAGGCCCCGCGGACCCGCCCGGGACATATCGGGACCGGTCCGGGACCCAGGACGGGCAGGCGCGGAGGCAGGGTCCGCCCGAGATTTCGGCGGAGCCAGGGACTGGACGCCGGGATCGGACGAGGCCGGACGGGAACCGGGACGAGGCCGGACGGAACCGGGCGGAACCGGATGCGGCCGGACCAGAACCGGGGCCGGGGCCGGTGGAGCCGGCTCCGGCGTGTCCCGGTCGCTCCTCCCCGGACCCCGCCGGATCCCGCGCACCGTCCGCCCCGTCCCCTGAACCAGCCGCGCCCCCGCCCGGCTCTCAGCCCAGGTTCGGAATGCGCCAGTCGATCGGCTCGTGGCCCTGGCGGGCCACCGCCTCGTTGATCTGGGTGAAGGGGCGGGAGCCGAAGAACTTCTTCGCCGACAGCGGCGACGGGTGCGCGCCCTTGACGACCACGTGCCGCGTCTCGTCGATCAGGGGGAGCTTCTTCTGGGCGTAGTTGCCCCACAGGACGAACACCGCCGGGTCGGGCCGGTCGGCCACCGCGCGGATCACGGCGTCGGTGAACTTCTCCCAGCCGCGCCCCTTGTGGGAGTTGGCGACGCCGCCGCGCACCGTCAGCACCGCGTTCAGCAGAAGTACGCCCTGCTCGGCCCACGGCATGAGGTAGCCGTTGTCCGGGACGGGCGTGCCCAGCTCCTCGAGCATCTCCTTGTAGATGTTGCGCAGCGAGGGCGGGATCCGCACCCCGGGACGCACCGAGAAGCACAGGCCGTGCCCCTGTCCCTCGCCGTGATACGGGTCCTGCCCGAGGATCAGCACCTTGACCTTGTCGTACGGCGTGGCGTCCAGCGCGGCGAAGACCTCCTCGCGCGGCGGATAGACGGGACCCTTCGCCCGCTCCTCCTCGACGAACTCGGTCAGCTCCTTGAAGTACGGCTGCTGCAGCTCGTCGGCCAGAACCCCGCGCCAGGACTCGGGCAGCATGGCGATGTCGGTCACGTCACGTCCTCACGATGTGCGGTCACTTCCAGGGCACCGAACCTACAGGCGGCCACTGACAACGGCGCCCCGCCCCGGCAGTCCGGCGGCTGTCGCCGGAGCCCGAAGTCCTGCCTCCGGCAACCGGTTCCCGCACTCGGAGGCTCGCTCCGCCCTACCAGCTGGTCTTGCGGGACAGCTCCCACATCATCATGATCGACGACGGGTCGAGCGACCGTTCGCCGCCCGAGATGTCGTCGCTGGCGGCCACGTACTGCTTGCCCTGCCACAGCGGCAGCAGCCGTGCGTCGCGCACCAGTATCTGCTGGGCCTGCTCGAACTCCTTCACCACGTTCCCGCGGTCGCTCTCGCGCCGCGACTCGGGCAGCAGCACCTTGGTGATCTCGGGCGTCGGGTACGGGGTGCCGAGCGCGTTCTGCTGCCCCACGAACGGGGCGATGAAGTTGTCGGCGTCGGGGAAGTCCGGGGACCAGCCGCGTCCGAACACCGGGTACTCGCCCTTCTGGTAGCCGGCGACGTAGGTCTTCCAGGGCCGGCTCTTCAGGGTGATCGTGAACAGGCCGGAGTCGTCCAGTTGCCGCTTGAGCTCCTGGAACTCCTCGGCGGTCTCGGAACCGTAGCGGTCACTGGTGTACCAGAGGGTGAGCGGGACCTTCTGGGTGATGCCCGCCTCGGTGAGGATCTCGCGGGCCTTGGGCACGCTCGGGTCGCCGAAGTCGTCGAAGAAGTCCGTGGTGTGGCCGGTCAGTCCCTTGGGGACCATGGAGTACAGCGGGTCGACCGTGTCCTTGTAGACGGTGTGGGCGATCGCCGGCCGGTCCACGATCTGGGCGACGGCCTTGCGCACGGCCCGCTTGGCCGCCCAGGAGTCCTTCGGGTTGAACACCAGGTAGTTGATGTCCGCGCTCGCGCCCTCGACGAGTTGCAGGTCCTCCGAGCCCTTGCCCTGGAGGGCGACGACGTCGTCGGCGGCCAGACCGCGGTAGGTCACGTCGATGCTGCCGTCCCGCAGCGCCTTCACCATGGTGGCGGAGTCCTGGAAGTAGCGGATGGTCACCGCATCGTTCTTGCGCTCGGCGTACCCCTGGTAGTTGCCGTTCCTGACCAGTTCGGCCTGCTTGCCGTCCTGGTACGACTTCAGCGTGTAGGGCCCGGAGCCGAAGACCTTGCCGTCCTTGCGCAGGGCGTGCGCCGGGTAGTCGTCGGGGTCGACGATCGACATGGCGGGGGTGGCGAGCACGAACGGGAAGGTCGCGTCGGGCTTGTTGAGCCGGAAGACGACGTCCCGGTCGCCGGCCACCTGCACCCGGTCCAGACTGCCGAGCAGCCCGGCGGGGCCACCGGGCGCGTTGATGTTCCGGATGCGGTCGATGGAGTACTTGACCGCCTGGGCGTCCAGGGCGTGCCCGTCGGCGAACTTCATGCCGGATCGTAGTTCGCAGCGGTAGACGCGGTTGGAGGTGTCGGTGAACCGGCAGCTGCGCGCGGCGTCGGGCTGGGGTGTGGTCGCACCGTTGGGGTAGGCCAGCAGCGTCTGGTAGATGTTCCGGAACAACTCCCAGGAGCCGTCCCATGACGCCGCCGGGTCCAGCGTGCTGGGAGCACTGGTCGTCCCCACGACGATGGGTCCCGCACTGTCGGGATCGTCGTCGGAAAAGACGCTGCACCCGGCCACGAGGGATATGGACGCCATCACCACCGCGGGCCGCAGACATCGCTTCCGGTTGAACACGCGCACGCTCCTCGATCCGCCGTACCAACGGTCGGCAGACCATACCGCGGCTTTCCCCTCCGTGAACCCGCAATGAAGATGGTCTTGATCAGCGCGTGACTGACTACGTTGTCATGCCGCTCTGCCAGCGGTCCTGGAATGACAGTGGGGCCGTTTCCGTCAAGAGGAACGAGGAATTCCTTGCCGAAGAGGAACGAAGAGGAACGAACTCGGGCAAGGAATTCCCCGGCCGAAACGGAAACGGCCCCGGGCCGGTTCTTCCGGAACGTCAGCCGACCCCGGCGTTGAGGAACATGCCGCCGTCGACGACGAGTGTCTGGCCGGTGATCCAGTCGGACTGCTCGGAGGTGAGGAACGCGGCCGCCCCTCCGATGTCGGAGGGCACGCCGAGCCGCCCGAGCGGGTAGGCCGCGGCCGCCTCCTCCTCGCGCCCCTCGTACAGGGCCTGCGCGAACCTGGTCTTCACCACGGCCGGCGCGATCGCGTTGACCCGCACGCGGGGCGCGAACTCGTGCGCCAGCTGCTGGGTCAGGTTGATCATCGCGGCCTTGCTGACGCCGTAGGCGCCGATGAAGGGCGAGGGCGCGAGGCCGGCGATGGAGGCGATGTTGACGATCGCCCCGCCGTTGTCCTTCTGCCAGGCGTGCCAGGTGCGCTGGGCGAAGCCGAGGGCGGAGACGACGTTGGTCTCGAAGACCTTGCGGGCCACGTTCAGGTCGAGGTCGGCGATCGGGCCGAACACCGGGTTGGTCCCGGCATTGTTGACCAGGAAGTCGACGCGGCCGAACACCTCCATGACGTGTTCGACGGCCTCGGCCTGGTGGGCCTCGTCGTGGGCCTTGCCCGCGACGCCGATGACCCGGTCGGCGCCGAGCCTCTCGACGGCCTCCTTCAGGGCGTCCTCGTTGCGGCCGGTGATGCACACCCGGTCGCCCCGGGCCACGAGCGCCTCGGCGACGCCGTAGCCGATACCGCGGCTGGCACCGGTGACGAGGGCGACCTTGCCGGTCGGTTCCACGGAAGTCATTTGTCCGTTCCCTTAGTTGAGCGGTCCGCCGGCGACATAGAGCACCTGGCCGGAGACGAAGCCGGCCGCGTCGTCCGTGAAGAAGGCGATCGCGTTGGCGATGTCCTCGGGCTCGCCCACGCGCTGCACCGGGATCTGGGTGGCGGCGGCGGCCTTGAAGTCCTCGAAGTTCATGCCGACGCGTTCGGCGGTGGCCTTGGTCATCTCGGTGGCGATGAACCCGGGGGCGACGGAGTTGGCGGTGATGCCGAACTTGCCGAGTTCCTTGGCGAGGGTCTTGGTGAAGCCCTGCAGGCCCGCCTTGGCGGCCGAGTAGTTGACCTGGCCGCGGTTGCCGAGCGCGGAGGACGAGGAAAGGTTGACGATGCGGCCGAAGCCCGCGTCCACCATGTGCTTCTGCACCGCCCGGGTCATCAGGAACGAGCCGCGCAGGTGCACGTTCATGACGGTGTCCCAGTCGGAGACGCTCATCTTGAACAGCAGGTTGTCGCGGAGCACGCCCGCGTTGTTGACGAGGATGGTCGGCGCGCCGAGTTCCTGGGCGACACGGGCGATCGCCGCCTCGACCTGCGCCTCGTCCGAGACGTCGGCGCCGACCGCGACGGCCCTGCCGCCCGCCGCGGTGATCTTCTCCACGGTGTCCTTGCAGGCGGCCTCGTCGAGGTCGATCACGGCGACCGCGCGGCCTTCGGCGGCCAGTCGTACGGCGGTGGCGGCGCCGATGCCGCGCGCGGCACCGGTGACGACGGCTACCCGCTGCTCAGTGCTGGACATTGCTGCTTCTCCTCGCCCTTGAGAGAACCTGGTGTGCGGTGAGCGACCGCTTAGTACCTTCGGTGGAACGTGACGCTAGAAGCCCCGGCACGCGGTGTCAACGACACAGGGTGCCGGTGTGATCCATTACCTCACCAGGAGGTCCAGCAACCGCTCGGTCTCGGCGGCCGGGTCGGTGGTCAGCCCGGTGTGCACGGGACCGGGCTGGACGACCGTCGAGCGGGGTGCGATCACCCAGCGGAACCGGCGCCCGGCCTCGTCGCGGGCGGCCGGCCCGGCCGCGTCCCCGCCGGCGCAGACGCCCTCCACGGCGCGCAGCACCGCCCGCACACCGGCCACGTCCGCGTCCGGGTCGAGGGCGAGCAGGCGGGCCTCGTCCAGATGGGTGCGGGCGCCGACGTAGGACCGGGCGCGACAGTAGACGATCACGCCCGCGTTGATGCACTCGCCACGCTCGACACGCGGTACGACACGCAGCACGGCGTACTCGAAGACGTCGCGGTCGCCGCCCTGGCCGGCCCTGGTGATGTGGCGCTCGCCCGCCTGGCGGCCGCCGATGATGTGGTGGTCGCTCACTTGGCCCCCTCGATGCCGGTGATGCGTTCATGGATGACGGCGGCCCGGGCGAGCAGCGGGCGGGCGTAGGCCCGGCGCAGCTCGTCCGGGGTGTCGAAGCCGGGTTCGCCGGCCAGCCAGACGTCGGGGATCTCGGCGGTGACCTCGGCGAGCAGGTCCTCGGTGACCAGGGGCGCGAGCCGGGCCGCGGCGGCGGCGAGGTCCGGGCCGAAGGACGCGAGGGCGTGGTCGGAGGCGTCGTACGGGCGGGCCGCGGAGGCCTCGGCGCCGGGCCAGTTGTGGTGCCAGATCATGGTCGCGCCGTGGTCGATGAGCCACAGCCCGCCACGCCACCTGAGCAGGTTGGGGTTGCGCCAGGAGCGGTCCACGTTGCCCACCAGCGCGTCGAACCAGACGATCCGTCCGGCCTCCTCCGGGTCCACCGGGAAGGCGAGCGGGTCGAAGCCGAGCGCGCCGGAGAGGAAGTCCATCCCGAGGTTGGTGCCGCCACTGGACCTGAGCAACTCCTGCACCTGTTCGTCGGGTTCGCCGAGCCCCAGCACGGGAGCGAGGCCGATCGCCACCAGGCGGGGCACCCTCAGTCCCAGCCGGCGGGCGAGTTCGCCGCACACCACCTCGGCGACGAGCGTCTTGCGGCCCTGGCCGGCGCCGGTGAACTTCAGGACGTACGTCCCGAAGTCGTCGGCCTCGACGAGTCCCGGCAGCGAGCCGCCCTCGCGCAGCGGTGTGATGAACCGGGTGGCGGTGACTTCCTTGAGCATCGCCCCAGGCTACTGGCCTCTCCGCACAATTCTCGCCGTCGTCTGAACGCCCGGCGCCCGGCGCCCGTACCCCTGTACGGATCACCACTCGGATCACGAGGTTCCGGGCGGACCACGGGGTCCGCCCATGAAGTCTGCGCTAAGGGGAGACGTCGGCATGACCAGCGAATCGCTTCAGTCCCAGGGGGCACCGGCCCGCCGTACCGTCGTGGCGGCGGTGGGCGCGGCGGGGCTCGCCGTGGCGCTGAGCGCGTGCGGATCGGACGACTCGTCGTCGTCGGGCTCGGCCACCACCCAGAACGGCAGTGACGCGGGCGGCGGGGGCGCGGCCGGCCCCTCCGGGGCGGTACTCGCGAAGACCGGCGACATCCCCGAGGGCGGCGGCAAGATCCTGGCCAAGGAGGGCGTGGTGGTCACGCAGCCGGTTCAGGGGCAGTTCAAGGCGTTCTCGTCGAAGTGCACCCACCAGGGATGCGCGGTGACCGGGATCGCCGGCGGCGTGATCAGCTGCCCCTGCCACGGCAGCCAGTTCTCGGCGGCCGACGGCAGCGTGAAGAAGGGCCCCGCCACCCAGCCGCTGCCCGCGAAGGACATCACGGTCTCCGGCGACGAGATCAAGCTGGCCTGAGGCGCCCGCGACACCAGTTCGTGCCGAGGCGGCGTCAACTCCCGGCGAGGCGCCGTACGCTCTCGTCGAAACAGCACCTGCTCACACCGAACCAGCACCCGCTCACGCCGAAGAGGAGAAGAAGCGGCCGCATGACCGTCACACAGCGCCGGGGCCGGAAGATCATGATGACTCCGGGCGAGCTGGACGCGTTCCTCACCGCGCAGCGCACCTGCCGGGTGGCCACGGTGTCGCCCGGCGGCGCCCCGCACGTGAGTGCCCTGTGGTTCGCCTGGGACGGCACCTCGCTGTGGCTGTACTCGGTGGTGCGCAGCAGGCGCTGGGCGGATCTGCGTCGCGATCCCCGGGTGGCGGTCGTGGTCGACACGGGCGAGGAGTACGACCAGCTGCGCGGCGTCGAACTGTCCGGCACGGCCGAGTTCGTCGGGGAGGTGCCACGCGTCGGAGAGCTGCGGGCGGAACTCGACGTCCCCGAGACGCTGTTCGCGCGCAAGTACTTCGGCCTGGAGGAGATGCCGCACGACGGCCGGCACGCCTGGGTCCGGCTGACTCCCGAGAAGACCGTCTCCTGGGACTTCCGCAAGCTCGGCCCGGGGTGAACCGACCGGACGCCGAGGGCCTCAGTCGATCTGCTCCCCCGCCGTCCGCAGCGCGTCGACCGCCGCGCGGATCGAGGGGCGGCGGTCGGCATCGGCGCGCCAGACGGCGTAGACGTGCCGCCGCACCGCCTGCCGTACGGGGACGGTCCGCACCCCGGCGGGCAGCGGCCCGCGCCCGAGCCGCGGCGCCACGCACACGCCGAGTCCGGCGCCGACCAGGGCGAGCTGGGTGGCGTGCTCCTCGGCCCGGTGCGCGATGCGCGGCTCGACGCCCTTGGAACGCAGGGTGTCCAGCAGCCACTCGTGGCAGAACTCCGCGTCCCGCCAGGTGATCCAGTCGTCCTCGGCGAAGTCCTCCAGGTCGACCTCGGCACGGTCCGCGTACGGGTGTCCGGCGGGCAGGGCCACGTCGGCGGCGTCGTCGAGGATCGGTGCCCGGGTGAGCCCGTCGGGCACGGGCAGCGGTTTGTTGTACCAGTCGAGCACGACCGCCAGGTCCACGTCACCGCGGAGCACGGCGCGCACGGCGAGCGCGGGCTCGACCTCGTCGGTGGTGACGCTGAGACCCGGATGCCGTGCGCGCAGATGGCACAGCGCCGTGGGGAAGAGCCCACGCGCGGCCGTGGGGAACGCGCCCAGCCGCAGCTCCCCGACCACCTGCCCCCGCTGTGCCTCCAGGTCGGACTGGGCCACCGCGACCTGTGAGAGGATGCGCGCCGCGTGCTCGGCGAGCAGCCGGCCCGCGTCGGTGAGCCGCACCCCGCGGCCGTTCCTGGCCAGGAGCTGCTGGCCGACCTCCCGCTCCAGCTTCGCCATCTGCTGCGAGACGGCCGAGGTGGTCACATGCAGTCCGTCCGCCGCCCCGCTGACCGAGCCGTGTCGGGCCAGGGCGTCGAGGGTGCGCAGGCGCTCCAGATTCAACATGTAAGAGAGGCTACGAGGTATCGCGGGAAAATTCTCGATTGTGCTACGAGGTCGCAAGCAGGCATCGTACGACCATGAGCACCGCGACCGTCTCGTCACCGCCTCCCTCCGTCCCGGCCGGACGGGCCCGCCGGCCCCCGCACTGGCGGGTCCGCTTCGCCTTCCTCTCGCTGATCTGGGGATTCAGCTTCCTGTTCATGAAGGTGGGCACGCGGGGCTTCGCGCCCTTCCAGGTGACCCTGGGGCGTCTGGTGTTCGGCACGGCGGTGCTCGTGGTGGCGATGGCGGTGAAGCGGGAGCGGCTGCCGCGCGGCGCCCGCCTCTGGGGGCACCTGGCGGTCGCCGCGTTCTTCCTCAACGCCCTGCCGTTCTCGCTGTTCGCGTACTCGGAGCTGACCATCCCCTCCACCCTCGCGGGCATCTGCAACGCGACCTCACCGCTGTGGGGGATGGCCCTGTCCCTCGTGGCCCTCTCGGAGGACCGCCCGACCCGGGTCCGGGTGGCCGGTCTCGGACTGGGCTTCCTCGGGGTGCTCACGGTGCTGGGCGCCTGGCAGGGCTTCCACGGACTGGACGCGGGCGGCACGGCGATGGCGCTGCTGGCCTCGCTGAGCTACCCGGTCGGCTGGATCTACGTCCGGCGCACCCTGGCCGGCTCCGGCGAGTCGCATCTGTCGCTGACGGGCGGCCAGCTGCTGCTGGCGACGGTGCAGCTGGCCGTGGTCACCCCGCTGTTCACGGACCTGCCGAGCCGTCTGTCCGTGGTGCCGCTGCTCGCGATCGCCGCGCTGGGCGCGCTGGGCACCGGGGTGGCGATGCTCGTCCAGTACGGCCTGGTCGCCGAGGTCGGCCCGACGACCGCGCAGATGGTCACCTACTTCGTTCCGATCATCGCCACCGCCGCGGGCGTCGCGGTCCTCGGCGAACAGCTGGCCTGGTCGACTCCGGTCGGCGCGGTGATCGTCCTCGCGGGCGCGGCCCTGACGCAGGCCCGTCCCAGGAGCGGAGACCGCCCCGCCCGGGCCGCCGCGGCACGGTCCGAGCGGCCGGAGGCGAAGCCCTCACGGCCCGAACCCGCGGGCAAGGCCTAACGGCTGTCCCGCAGTCCCCGGCGGGGGCGCCGCCCTGTCAGACGTGGCTCCGCGCGGGTGCCACCCCGTCAGACGTGACTTCGCATGGGGTGCCACCCCGTCAGACGTGACTTCGCACGGGTGGCGCCCCGTCAGACGTAGCTCCGCGCCGGCGCCGGTCCGAGGGCCGCCGCCACGGCGTCCGCCAGTGGCGCCGTCTCGTCGTCCCGCAGGGTCGAGACGGTGATGCGGATGCCCGGGGGCGCGCTCATCCGGAACCGGGCGCCCGGGGCGACCGCCCAGCCGGCGTGCAGCAGGCGGGCGACGGCACCGGTCTCGTCCGGCACGGGCACCCACACGTTCATCCCGCTGCGCCCGTGCGCGGCGATCCCCCGTTCGGCCAGCGCGCCGATCAGCGCCTCGCGCCGCCTTCCGTACTCCGCCGCCACCGCCCGCGTGTCCGGCGTCCCGTCCCGCCACAGCCGCACGACGGCGCGCTGCAGCAGCAGGCTCACCCAGCCGGGCCCGAGCCGCTGCCGCCCGCGGACCCGGTCGACGGTGGTCTCGTCCCCGGTGAGCACGGCGAGCCGCAGATCGGGGCCGTACGCCTTGGCGACCGACCGGACGAAGGCCCAGTGCCGGGTCGTGCCGGCCAGGGGGTGCAGGGGCAGGTCGACGATGCCGTGGCCGTGGTCGTCCTCGATCAGCAGGGTCTCCGGGTGCTCGCTCAGCACGGCCCGCACGGCACGCGCGCGCGTCGCGCTCACCGCCGCACCGGTCGGGTTCTGCGCGCGGTCCGTCACGATCAGGGCGCGGGCGCCGTCGGAGAGCGCTCGGCGTACGTCGTCGACGAGGGGGCCCTCGTCGTCGACTCCGACGGGCCGGGTGCGCAGGCCGAGGGCGGGCACCAGGTCGAGGACGCTGCCCCACCCCGGGTCCTCGACGGCGACCGTGTCGCCCGGCTTCAGGTGCGCGGCGAGCACCCGTTCCGTGCCGTCGAGCGCCCCGGAGAGGACGGCGACGGGTCCCTCCGGCACGCCGTCGGCGTCCAGCGCGGCACGCGCGTCGCGGGCCAGCTCCGGGTCCACGGCCACATGCCCGTAGAGCACCGGCTCGCGGTCGCCCTGGGCCGCGGCCGCGGCCAGCGCCGGTGCCAGCGGCGGCAGCAGTGCCGGATCCGGGTTGCCGCTGGAGACGTCCCGTACGCCCTCGGGCACGTCCACGCGGATGTTCTCCCGCCCGGTGGTGGCGGGCGCGGGCCGTACCCGGCTGCCGCGGCGCCCGGCCGTCTCGATGACCCCACGCTCGCGCAGCACCCGGTACGCGGCCGCCACCGTGTTCGCGTTGACCCCCAGTCGGGTCGCCAAGTCGCGCATGGGCGGCAGGAGTTGGCCGGGTTCGAGGTCACCGGAACCCACCGCGCGCTCCACGCTCGCCGCGATCTCCGCTGCGCGCCGCCCTTCGATCCGATATTCTCCTAGCACAAAGCAGATTATGCACTAGTGCAATGGAGACCGCAATGCAGGGGACCGAGCAGCCCGCCGCGCCGACCGCCGACGCCTACGCCCGCACCGGGCGCACCGTCCCCACCCGTTCGTCGGACCGGGCGTCGTACGACAAGGAGCTGGTGCACGCGATACTCGACGAGGGCTACGTCTGCCACCTCGGCTTCGTGCGCGACGGCACCCCCGTGGTGCTGCCGACGCTGTACGGCCGGGTCGGCGAGCGGCTCTACGTGCACGGCTCGACGGGCTCGCGCCCACTGCGCATGGCCAGCGCCGCCAGGCAGGGCGGTGCCGAGCCGGGACTGCCGGTCTGCCTGACGGTCACGCACGTCGACGGCCTGGTGCTGGCCCGCTCGGCCTTCCACCACTCGATCAACTACCGCTCCGTCGTGGTGCACGGCATCGCCCACCAGGTCACCGGCCCCGAGGAGAAGCGGGCGGCGCTGGACGCGCTGGTCGACCACGTGGTGCCGGGCCGCGCGGCCGACTCGCGCCCCGCCGATGCCAAGGAACTGGCAGCCACCGCCGTGCTCCGGCTCGACCTGGAGGAGGTCTCCGCCAAGCTGCGGACCGGCGGTGTGAACGACGAGCCCGAGGACCTCGCCCTCCCCCACTGGGCCGGTGTGATCCCGGTCCGCAGTCAGTACGGCACTCCCCTCGCCGACGCGGACCTGGCCCCGGGCATCGGGCTTCCGGGCTACCTCGCGGAACTGTGAGGCGGGCCGCCGCACCGGCGGCCCCCTTCGTCACACGAGGACCGGTTCCCGTACGGACGCCGACCGTGCCCCGCGTGCCTCCGCGACAGCGAGGCCGCCGACGGACCCCAGCATCAGCGTGGTGCCGACGAAGGTCGCCGTCGTCAGCCGCTCGCCCAGCAGGGTCACCGCCAGCACCGCCGCGCCGACCGGCTCCAGCAGCATGATCACGGAGACGGTGGCGGACCGGACGACGGCCGCGCCCGCGAAGTACAGGGCGTAGGCCAGGGCCGTGGGAACGGTCCCGATGTAGGCCATCAGCCACAGCACCCGCGGGGGTTCGGCGGCGTGCGGGACCAGGCCCTCCGCCAGGGCGAACGGCAGCAGGCACAATCCTGCCACCGCGAAGGCCCCCACGGTCGTGGCGGACCGGTCGGCCCCGGCCGAACGCCCCCACCGGCGGGTGAGCAGCGTCATGACGCTGTAGCCGGCGGCCGAGACAAGGGCGAGCAGCACGCCCCACGGGTGTGCTGTGGCGCCACCGCCGCCGAGGACCAGCACGCCCAGCCCGGCCAGTGCCCCGGCGACGGCGGTCAGCCCGGCCCGGCCGAGCCGTTCACCCAGCGTGAGGCGGGCGCCGAGGGCGATCAACACGGGTCCGGCGCCCAGCGTGACGACGGTGGCCACCGCCAGCCCGGTGGCCATCACGGCGTAGAAGTAGGCGGTCTGGAACACGGCCAGGCCGGCACCGGTCGCACCGGCCCGCAACAGCCGGCGGCCGAGCGGCACGGGTACCGCCGTCCGGACGCGCGGGCGCAGCAGCCGCACCGCGAGCAGCAGCAGCGCACCGGCCGCGCAGCGCCAGAAGGACAGGGCGGCCGGTCCCATGTCACTGGCCCGGTAGACCAGTGAGGCGGCAGCGCCCGCGGTGCCCCAGGCGGCACCGGCGACGATCAGACAGAGGAGGCCACGCCCGACGGGCAGGCCGGAGGAAGCGTGCGACACGAGTTTCTCTCCGCCAAGACGCAGAAGCGGGTGAGGACCCCGGTTCGGCGGGGTCGTCGGACTTCTTCTGCGGGCAGCACCGTTCAGCCCGGCGACGCGCGCCGGGCCGGGATCACCGGAGGGCCCGCCTCAGGCGGCCGGGGGCGGAAGAACGAGTGCGCCTGTGTGCATGATCAGGACCCTAAGCGGCCGTACCGCGTGCCGACAACTCTCTTTCCGCCCCGCCCGCCGCCACCGGCCGCGCGGGCTCCGCCGGTGTCTTCGCCGGCGTGGAGGACTGCGCGATGAACGCGCCCAGCAGGACGACGGCGCCCCCGGCGACCTGCGGCGCGGAGAGGTGTTCGCCGAGCAGCACCCAGGCCAGCACGGTGGCGATGACCGCTTCCAGGCAGGCCACCACGCCCGCCACCTGCGGGGAGAGCCGGCGTACCGAGAGCACGCCGGTGATATACGCGAGCACGGTGGCGACCAGCACGATCCAGACCAGCAGGACTGCGGCCGGGACCGGGGAGCCGTTCATGTGCGCGGTGTGCGCGAGGACCGGCCAGTCCATGCCCCAGGGCCGGGCCACGACGGTCAGCACCGCGGCGCCGACGAGGAGCCCGTACGCGATGACGCCGAGCGGGTCGGGCGCCGTGCCGTCGGTGTCCCCGCCGCCATGGTCGGAGAGGACGAAGTAGCCGACCTGGCAGCAGGCGGCGCCGAGCGCGAGCAGCAGTCCGAGGGCGTCGAAGCTCAGTCCGGACCAGACCTCGACGACGCAGGCGAGCCCGCCGGCCGCGAGGACCACGCCGAGCGCGGCGGCCCGGGTGACCGGCCGCCGCTGCACGAAGCGGACCCAGCCGAGCACCAGGGCCGGCGCCAGGTACTCGATGAGCAGAGCGACCCCGACGGGTATGCGGGACAGCGCAGCGAAGTAGCAGGCCTGGACGCCCGCCACGGCGAGCAGGCCGAAGCCGGCGAGCAGCGCGGGGCGCCGGCGCAGCAGGGCGCGGTGGCGCACGGCGAGCGGCAGCATGACGAGGGCCGCGCCGGTGACCCTCAACCACACCACGTGCAGCGGGTCCAGCCCCGCCTCGATCAGCGGCTTGGCCGCGACCCCGGAGCCCCCGAACGCGAGCGCGGACACAAGCGCGAGGCCGAGCCCGACACCCTTGCCGGACCGCGCCTTACTGATCCCAGACGTAACCACCGGCACATGATGACAGGCGACGACAGGAGCGTCATCCCCGATGACACCTGTCTCGACGGCTGGACGCGTCAGCGCGGGCCCGACGGACTCCCCACCGCTTCGTCCCGTTCATGGGTTCCGTCCAGCCGGCCGGCCAGTTCCCGGGCGTCGAATCCCGCGCGGGTGAGGACCTCGACGGCACGTGCCTGGGGGTCCGCCACGAGGGCGGCCAGGAGGTCGAGGCCGCGGGCGAGTTCGTCGCCGCGCCGTGCCGCGCGCCGGCGGGCGTACTTCAGGGCGGCCGCCGCCAGGGGCGAGCAGCCGTCGGTTCCGGCCGCCGCCGCTCCGGTCACCACGGGCAGCGCGCCGGAGTCCTCGATGCCGCTCTGCCAGCGCAGGCCGTAGCCGATGCTGCGCTGCACGAGGTAGCCGAGCAGCCGGGCGATCTGCGGACCGGCGCCGAGGACGGCGCGTACCTCGGGGCCGGACTCCAGGAGCGCGTGCAGCAGGTGGGCGGTGTCGATGTGCCGGTCCCGGTCCCGGACGGCCCTCCTGCGGGCAGCGGTGACCACCGCGGCCAGTTCGTCGCTGAGCCGGGCATCGTCGTCCGGACGGCGGCCGTCCTGCTCGGGGGCCGGCGGCCTGGGGATACGGGGTCGCACATCTGCCAGCCCATCAGCCTCGCGCGCCGCGGTCATCCCCGGCGGGAAGCATTTCCGCGTCCCACGGAAAGTGGACCCGAGTGGCCGGAATCTCCTCCTTGCGGAGGAGATCAGGCCTGCGGCAGAGCCGTGCCGGGGTCAGTCCTCGTCGGCCAGGATCAGATACAGCTTCTTGCGGGCCTCGTTGATGACGGCGAGCGCCTTCTCGCGCTGCTCCTTGCTGCCGGTCTTCCAGACCTGACCGAAGGCCTCCATCAGCCCGAAGCCCGCCTGGCGGATCTCACCGAAGGCCTCCCAGTCGATGCCGCGCGAGGCTTCCTCCCACGGCGCCTCGGGCCCCTCGTCGGCCGCGCTGCGGCCCGCCTCGGTGAGCGAGAACAGCCTCTTGCCGCCCTCGGACTCACTGACGATCAGCCCTTCGTCCTCCAGCAGTTGCAGCGTCGGGTAGACCGAGCCGGGGCTGGGCTTCCACGCGCCGCCGCTGCGCTCGGCGATCTCCTGGATCATCTCGTAGCCGTGCATCGGACGATCCTTCAGCAGCGCCAGGATGGACGCCCGTACGTCCCCGCGCCGCGCCCTCCCGCGCGGTCCGCCGCGCCCTCGTCCGCCCCAGGGCCCCGGACCGAAACCCGGTCCGAAGCCGGGCCCTCCGGGACCGAAGGGCCCGAACGCCGCACGCCGCCCCTCGAAGCCGCCACGGCCGCGCCACGGGCCGTCGTGGCGGTGTCCGTGCTCGGATCCATGGGTGTGCATCGCAACCACTCCATTCCATCGTTGATCTGTCGCGATGCTTCAACGATATATCGGACACACTTCTCCGACAACCCTCGCTTCCGCGCGGCGTCGCAGCCGGCCGCACGGCTGCGGATTCTTGCCGACGGCTACGGCCTCTCGACGGGGGACCGCGCCGAGCTGCCCGCCGTCATCGAGCAGGCCACGCAGGTCTGCCGGGCCTTCGTCGCCCGCCGCGTGGCCGGAGGAGACCCCGTCTATCTCCAGGCGTTGGCCGAGCGTGGTGGATGGGAACGCTGGGACCGCATGCAGACCTGGCTGGTGGACCACCGTCAGACGTTCACGGCTGCCCTGCTGAACTGACCGGCCTGGACGTTCGAGGACAGACGGGAACGTGTCTCGGACCGGGGCGGGCAGCGTCAGCTCTCGCCCGCGTCGTGCTGGGTGCAGCTGCAGATCCGGCCGACGGGAGGGACCCCGAAGCGCCGAAGCGCGGTGGAGCACCTTCCGCCCTCACCACCGGTGCTGAGCCCGCGCCGGGCCTACACCCAGTTCGCCCAGCCGAAAGTGAAGAGATAGGCCCGGCGCCCCCCGTCCGGGCCTCGAGCGCCGCGAAGGAACATGACCCCCAGAGCAACGAGGAACAGCGCAGCAAAGGCGCCGGCTACAAGGGCCCCAGCGACAGGGCCTACGAGCAAGCCCACGAGCATGCTCGCCACGATGACGATCCCCAGACCGAAGTGAGCAGCAGGCAAGTCCGCCCTGATCACGTCCCGCAACGCCTTGCGCACCGACCGCATGTCGAAGTCGTACCGCTCACGCGCTGCTGTCGGATCAGCCGCGGGACCCTCGGACCACCGTTCCATCGTCACCCCCGCTCAGTCTGCGGAGACTGGCGGCGAACCGGTCGACGCGCGTCACCCCATACGGTCCGAGCAGGTCAGCAACGCGTGAACGACCGGCTTCGATGACACAGGACACTCGTCTCCCCGATCCGTGGCCGCCGTCCGCGAATTGGCCTTGGCCTGCGCCGTCCTCCGCACCCTACCGTCAGGGCATGCGGATTCGAATCGTCGACGCCTTCACCGACCGCCCCTTCTCCGGCAACCCGGCGGGCGTCCTCCTCCTCGACGCCTTTCCCGACGACGACCGGCTCCAGAAGGTGGCCCTGGAGGTCAACCACGCCGAGACGGCCTTCGCGCACCGGCTGCCCGACGGCGGCGAGGCCGACTGGGCGCTGCGCTGGTTCACCCCCGCCACCGAGGTCGCGATGTGCGGGCACGCCACACTCGCCACCGCACACGTCCTGCACACCACCGGCGCGCACAGCGGACCGGTGCGCTTCATCACGCGCAGCGGCGTGCTCGTCGCGGCACCCGCCGAGGACGGTGCGATCACCCTGGACTTCCCGACCGCACCCCTCACACCGGTCGAGGTGCCGGACGGGGTCGCCGAGGCCCTCGGCGCCGAGCCCCGCACCGCCTTCGACACCGGTCCGGACGTCGGCGACCTGCTGCTGGAACTCGCCGACGAGAAGACCGTCCGCAGCCTCGACCCCGACCACAAGGCCCTGGCCGCCTACTCGACGCGAGGCATCATCGCGACCGCCCGCGCCGAGGACCCCACCCGCGGCCACGACTTCGTCTCCCGCTGCTTCTTCCCCAACGTCGGCATCGACGAGGACCCGGTCACCGGCAGCGCACACACCGCCCTCGCCCCCTACTGGTCGGAGCGTCTCGGCCGGACGGACCTCACCGGTCTCCAGGCCTCGCCACGCTCCGGCCGGGTGCGTACGGGGTTGCGCGGCTGCCGCACGCTGCTCACCGGGCACGCCGTCACGGTCATCGAGGGCGAGCTGCACGCCTGAGTGCCCGCATCCGGGGCCGCTCAGGCGAAGGGGGCGTACGGCATGTGCCGTACGCCCCCTTCCACACGAATCCTGGGCATCGCGGGCCGCTCGGGCGGGCCACGGCCGCCCGGCTCACGCCGTGGGCAGCCAGCCCACCTTCCCCGCCAGCAGGGCGTAGCCGACGAAGGCGCCGATGTCGAGCAGGGAGTGCGCCACGACCAGTGGGCCGACCCGCCCCCACCGGCGGTAGAGCCAGACGAACACCACGCCCATCACCATGTTCCCGACGAAGCCGCCGATCCCCTGGTAGAGGTGGTACGAGCCGCGCAGCACGGAACTGGCGGCCAGCGCGGTCCCGGGCGTCCAGCCGAGGCCGCCGAGCCGGCGCAGCAGATAGCCGACCACGATGACCTCTTCCAGGACCGCGTTCTGCACCGCGGACAGGACCAGTACCGGGTACTTCCACCACACCGACGGCAGCGCCTCGGGCACCACCGTCAGATTGAAGCCGAGGCCACGGGCGGCCAGGTAGAAGGCGATGCCGGTGCTGCCGATCACCGCGGCGATCGCGGCGCCCCGGCCGAGGTCCGGCCAGGGACGGGAGCGGTCGAAGCCGAGCGTGCGCAGGCTCTCGCCCTCGCGCAGCAGCAGGTGGGCGACCAGGGCGACGGGGACGAGCGCGGTGGCGATCCCGAAGAGCTGCCAGGCGAGGTCCAGCCAGGGGCGGCCGGGTGCGGCGGAGGCGTTGAGGGTGGCCGCCTGGTCCTTGAGGCCACCCGGTCTGGTGACCGATCCGACGAAGCTGATCAGGGCGGAGACGCCGCTCGCACCGAGAGAGAGGGCGAGAACGAGCAGGGTCTCGTCACGGAGCATCCGCCGCGACAGCCGCTCGCGTGGCGCGGCCTCGTCCGTCGGCCCCATCTCCTCCTGCACGCTGCGCCTCCCGTACACCGTTCTGTGAGGTCACAGCTTGCCCCATCCGCCTCGTCGGGGCGCGGGCACCCCCGCCGGCTCGGCCCGGCGGGGGCGGCGGCCGGGTCGGCACAGCGGTAAGGACGGCCGGCTCGGCTCAGCAGGACCGGCGGACGGGTCAGCTCAGCGGAACCGGCGCGGGAATGCCGACCGGCCAGGTGTGGACCGGGTCGCCCAGCCACATCAGCTCGCAGTAGCGCCGGGTCGTGGCGGCCAGCGCCTCGTCCCTGGTGAGACCGCTCTCCACGCCCCGGTGGAAGGTGGCGGCCTGCCACTGGGCGCCGTTGGTCCGGTTCCGGCACCGCTCCTCGATCACGCCGAGATAGCGGTCCCGGTCCACCGCCTCCACACCCCAGGCGTCCAGACCGGCCTCGGCGAGCGGCAGCAGCTCGTCGCGGACCAGGGTGACGGCGTCGACCTCGACGGTGCCGGAGTAGCGGCCGCGCCGGGGCCAGCGGAACCGGGCGTCGATCCCGTACCGGCAGGCCGCGTCGAAGTTGGCGGCCGCGGCCTCGAAGGGCAGCCGGGTCCACACGGGCCGGGACTCCTCGGCGAGCGCGCGGACGAGGCCGTAGTAGAAGACGGCGTTGGCGATCACGTCGGTGACGGTGGGCCCGGCGGGCAGGACCCGGTTCTCCACCCGCAGGTGCGGTACGCCGTCGGCGATGTCGTAGACCGGCCGGTTCCAGCGATAGACGGTGCCGTTGTGCAGGACGAGCTCGGCCAGCCTGGGGACATCGCCGGCGTCGAGCGCCTCGAGGGGGTCCTCGTGGTCGCAGATCGGCAGCAGCGCGGGGAAGTAGCGCAGGTTCTCCTCGAAGAGGTCGTACGCGGAGGAGATCCACCGCTCGCCGAACCAGGTGCGCGGCCGCACGCCCTGCGCCTGGAGCTCGGGCGGGCGGGTGTCGGTGGACTGCTGGAACAGCGGGGGCCGCGACTCCCGCCACAGCTCGCGCCCGAAGAGAAAGGGGGAGTTCGCGCCCACGGCGATCTGCGCGGCGCACGCCGCCTGCGCCGCGTTCCACACGTCGGCGAAGCGGCCCGGGGTGACCTGGAGGTGCAGTTGCACGGAGGTGCAGGCGGCCTCAGGGACGATGGATTTCGAGGTGCAGGTCAGCCGCTCCACGCCCTCGATGTCCAGGGCGAAGTCCTCACCGCGCGCCGCCACGATCTGGTCGTTGAGCAGCGTGTAGCGGTCGACGTCGGAAAGGTTGGAGGAGACCAGGTCGTCCCGGTCGAGCGTCGGAAGAATACCGATCATCGCTATCGACGCGTCGACCTCTCCGGCTTTTCGGTCGGCATATGCCAGTGACGTCCTCAACTCCTCGGCCAGCCGGTCGAATACCCGCCCGCCCAACCGGTGCGGGGCGATGTTCACCTCAAGGTTGAACATGGCGAGTTCCGTCTGGAAGTCCCGGCTCGCGATGCGCTCGAGTACTTGCGCATTGAGCATTTTCGGCATGCCGTCCGAGCCGACGAGATTCAATTCGATCTCCAGCCCCATCAGGTTCTTGGGGCGGTCGAACCGCTTCTCCTCCAGCAACCGCTCCAGTCCCTTCAGACACCGGTGGAGCTTGGCGCGGTAGCGGTTGCGATCCGACAGGTCGAACTCTCCTGCCACGACCTTCTCCCCCATCGCAGCGTCCCTCCTCGCTCGGGCGGGCCGAGGATCCGGCCGCCGGGGTCCCGGTCAGGTGGGATGATGCCCCACGAACGCGATCGATAACGTCCCGGCACCGTCCCGCACCGACTACTCTGGTCCCGAATGACCGTCCGGCACATTCACCGGGCATGGGGCAACAAGCAAGTACGCGTACCCCCGAGATCTCGTGAAAAACGCCGACGACAACAAGCCGACCGCCGCGCGGACAGAGCACGAGGTCACCGCGGCGCACCCCGGCCAGAAGCGGCAGCGATCCCGCGAATCTCCGGCTGAATAGCGCCTTGTCGTTCACGCCGGAAACAGCTAGGTGAAACAGCGTCTGAACATTTCTCGTATAAACTCTGCTGAACGGCAGAAGGTTGGCGCCCGCGGCCTGGACCCGCGGTCCCGGTCATGTCCGGCATGCCGCGCTCCGCACCTCCCCGTACACCCCTCGTACGCGAGGCCCCGGCCCCGCCCCCTCCCTGCCCCGAGAGCTGACAGCGTCGTCCGCCCCACCCGCCCCGCCCTCGCGCCACCCTGCCTGTCGAATGAGAGGCGACCCACCATGCCGCTGCACGTCCCGCCGGCTCCCGCGCCCGCACTTCGCTCCGTCCTCACGGCACTCGGTTCCCCCACCGCGGTCCGCGAGGCGCCCACACCCGCGCTCCGCGCCGCCCAGGGTCCGGTCACCCCCGAACTCCCGCTGCCCGTGCACGTCCTGGACCGGATCACGCCCGAAGGGATCTCCTCGACCCGGCTGGCCGGATGGCGCTTCCTGATCCGCGTGGGCGACCAGGCCGTGGCCGCCGCCGAGACCAGGCTGACCCCTGACGGCTGGGCCTTCTCCCACTTCTTCGAGGGCCCCTACGTGACCTCGACGGAGCGCGCGCTGCGCCAGGCGGAGACCCTCGGCCAGCCGTACCAGCCACGCCTGCTGTCGCTCCCCAGCCTGTACATGCTCACCCTGTGGCTGCACGGCGACCTCGGCGACGACGGGGCCGGCGGCCATCCGGCCCCCGGCGACCTGCTCGTACCGCTGGCGCCGGCCCCGCCGGGCATACCGGCCCACGCGCCGCACCGGGTCGCCGACCTGCTCCCGGTCCTCACCCATCGGGCGACCCCTGCCCCCGTACGGCTCATGGGCTCGCCCGCCTGACGTCCGCGCGCCGGCCACTGGGCGCCGCCCCGGACCGTCCCGGACCACCTTGTCGTACCCCGCCGCCGGATCCCCCGGAGGCGGGGTACGACGCCGTTCACGGCCCGATGGACCGACCGGACTAGCCCCATCCGGCCAGACGGAACCATCCGAAGAGGCCGTGCGTCGGAGATGAACCGCTCAGGCGGGTGAGGCGTCTCCAACCTGTGAGAAGCGGTGCCGTGAAATGCCTGCGGAAACACGCTCGTGAGGCAACACTGGTTTCAGTCCGACTCATCCGACGGGGGGCGGCCATGGAGAGTGCCACCAGCCGCGAGACGCGCACACCGACCATTCCGGGCCAGACGACAGAGCGAAAGATCCCACCCATGTGCCAGCACCAGCCACCATGTCCGTCAGCCGACTCCGCCGACCGGGAATCCGCCCGCCTCTTGGCGCACCACCCGGAGCAGGGCTGGAGCCTGCTGTGCAACGGCGTTCTTCTCTTCGAGGACACCGGTGAGCTGCTGCCGGACGGTCAGATCATCGCCCCGCACCGGCCACTGGGTGCCGACCGGGTGATGACCGCCGCCTGACACGACGGCGGCCACGGTCCGGGGGCGCGTCCGCTGCGCCGAAGACGGGCCGGAGAGCCGCCCGCACGACGAGGGGCCGGCTCGCACGGTGTGCGAGGACCGGCCCCGACGCATGTCACGTCCCGACTACGAACCGTAGCCGCCCGGCGACCCTGTCACCTGGCGAGCGCGTCACGCAGCGCCTGGTAGGCCGGCTTGGGCCGCAACTGCTCGTCCCACGGCAGCGCGGCGCCCTCCCCGGAGAAGACGGCCGGGATCCACGAGTACTTGTCGGTGAAGTCCCAGATGGTGACGCCGACGCAGTGCCGTACGGCCAGGCACGCCCGCGTCAGGTCCCCGTACCAGGTGGCCTGTTCGGCCAGCTTGTCGTCGGTGGCGGGCAGCTGCATCCGGACGTCGACCTCGGTGAGCGCGGTGTCGAGGCCGAGGCGGGAGAAGCGGCGCAGGTTGTCCTCGATCGTGGCCGGGTAGCCGTACTGGAGCGCGAGGTGCGCCTGGAGGCCGATGCCGTCCAGCGGGACGTGCTCCGCCTTGAGCTGCTTGGCGAGGTTGTAGTAGGCGTCGCTCTTCGGGCCGACGGCCTCGATGTTGTAGTCGTTGAGGTACAACTTGGCGTGCGGGTCGGCCTCGTGGGCCCAGCGCAGCGCGTCGGCGATGTAGCCGGGGCCGAGGGTCTTGTACCAGATCGTGTCCCGGTACGTGCCGTCCTCGTTGAAGGCCTCGTTCACCACGTCCCAGGAGTAGACCTTGCCCCGGTAGTGGTGCACCTCGGCGGTGATGTGCTTCTTCAGCACGGCGCGCAGCTCGGCCGCGGTCCACTCGCGCGAGGTGAGCCAGGCGGGCAGCTGGCTGTGCCAGACCAGGGTGTGGGCGCGCACCTTCTGGTGGTTGGCGCGGGCGAGATTCACGATCTCGTCGCCCTTGGACCAGTCGAAGACACCCTGCTGCGGCTCGGTGCTCTCCCACTTCATGCCGTTGCCGGGCGTGATCATGTCGAACTCGTTGCCGAGGATCTTCGTGTAGGCGCTGTCGGTCAGCTCGGGGTTGTCGGTGGCGCTGCCGAAGTAGCGGCCGTGACGGTGGGCGAGGTCGGCGAGGCCGGGCGTCCGCCCGTGGGCCTGGGCCGCGGGGCCGGTGGCGACGCCGCCGACCACGAGGGCTGCGGCGAGCGCCCCGGCGAATCTGAGGCGAACGGTGGTCCGTGACATGGGGCGACTCCTCGTTTCTGATTCGAAACTTTCGGCTCATGTCCAGAAAGCTGCGGTGCACCTTAGGGACACCCGTCCGCGCTCGGCAAGCCCTCGTCAGGCGGCAATTCGCGGGCGGTTCCGCCCGGTCGCCGCGCTGCCGAGGGCGCCGACGGAACGTCAGGCGGACCGGGGGCGGTAGTCGAACCAGTCGAAATCCGCGCTGCCCGCGGTGGCGTACATGCCGATGACCCGCCCGGTGAAACCGCCCGCGACCTCCGTGGACAGATAGCGGCCGTCGAGTTCGGCCAGCGCTACCGTCCCCTCGCCGGTCTCCACCGAGAAGGCGATCGCGTCGGGGCCGCCCGACCTCAGACCGGGCGCCCGCTCGCCGGCGGCCGTGACCGTGGGCGGCGGCACCTCCGACGTACGGATCTCCACGTGCAGCGTGAGCGGACCCGGCGGCACCGGGTGCTCGGCGATCCGCTGCCGCGCCGGTCCGATCCGGACGACGACGCTCGCCGTCCCCCCGCCGATCTCCAGGTCGTAGTGGTGGGCCTCGTCCAGGCGGACGGACAGGCCGGCCCGTCCCGAACCGGGGTCCAGACGGGCCGCCGCCCGGCAGTCGGGGTGCTGCTGCCTGCGCCCGACGAGGGTGTGGCCGCAGCGGTCGAGGCTGTCGCCGGTCGCGGTCAACGTCAGCCACCCCGGGCGCCGGCTCAGCGACCAGGAGCCGTCCGGCCTGCTGCGCGGGGAGAGCCAGTACGGCGCCAGGGCCGGCGCGTCGAAGTCGTCCCGGCCGGACCGGGCCGGGAACGGGTGCCAGGCCGCCGGGGCGGGGTGGCTCTCGCCCACCGGGTCCACCGTCGGCCATCCGTCCACCCACCGCACCGGCGCCAGGAACGTCTCCCGGCCGAGCACGTGGAACGCGGGGAAGTAGCCCCGGGGCCGGGTGCCCAGGAGCAGCATCCACCAGGTGCCGTCCGCGGCCTGGACCAGATCGGCGTGGCCGGTGCACTGGATCGGCCGGTCGGTGCTGCGGTGGGAGACGATCGGGTTGTGCGGCGCCGGTTCGTAGGGGCCGCGCGGGGAACGGGCGCGCGCGATCGACACGCTGTGGCCGTGCGCGGTGCCGCCCTCGGCGAGCATGAGGTACCACCAGTCCCCGACCCGGTACAGATGCGGCGCCTCGGGATGCTGCATCCCCGTCCCCGACCAGACCTTCAGCGGCCCTTCCAGCACCGTTCCGGTCCGGGGGTCGATCCGGGCCAGCCCCACTCCGGACACGGCGCACCAGCAGGTTCCGTCGTCGTCCCAGGCGAGGTCGGGGTCGATGCCGGGCAGGTCGATGCAGACGGGGTCCGACCAGGGGCCCTCGGGGCGTTCGGCGGTGACCAGGAAGTTGCCGAGGCCGCCGACGTTGGTGGTGATCATGTAGAAGCGGCCGTCGTGGTGCCGGATCGTCGGCGCGTAGATCCCCGCCGAGGCCGGCAGGTCGTCCGGCCACCGCAATTGCCCGGGGCGGTCGAGGACATTGCCGATCTGCCGCCAGTGGACCAGGTCGCGGCTGTGGAACAGCGGGACACCGGGGAAGTACTCGAAGCTGGAGCACACCAGGTAGTAGTCCTCGCCCACCCGGCACACGCTGGGGTCGGGATGGAAGCCGGGGATCACCGGGTTGTCGTACGTCCGCATGAAGTCGAGCCCCTTCCTGAAGGTCGAACGAGTCGAAAATTTCGACACCAGTGACGAATGTTTATGGCAGTCGCACTGTAGGGGCGGCGCGCAGGGCCGACAAGGGAGCGGATCAAGCTGGCCGTGCGGCCGGGCACCCCCGTACACACGGCCCGACTCGGCCGGTCAGCGACCGGCGTGCACGGCCTGGCACCGGCGGTCCTATCGTGACCGGCATGCAGTCCTACACGATCGGCCAGGCGGCCCGTCTGCTCGGGGTCAGTCCGGACACCGCACGCCGTTGGGCGGACGCGGGCCGGGTGGCCACCCACCGCGACGAGAGCGGACGGCGGCTCGTCGACGGCCGCGACCTCGCCGCCTTCTCCGTCGAACTGGCCAGGTCAGGCGGCGGTGAGGAGGAGGTCTCCTACACCTCCGCCCGCAACGCCTTCCCCGGAATCGTGACGGCCATCAAGCTCGGCGACGTGGCGGCACAGGTGGAGATCCAGGCGGGACCGCACCGCCTGGTCTCGCTGCTCACCCGGGAGGCCGTCGAGGAGCTGGGCCTGGAGGTCGGCATGGAGGCCACGGCCCGAGTGAAGTCGACAAACGTACATATCGATCGGACCTAGTCGGCCGCACCCATCCGTACAGACGCACATGCCATGCCGAGCCGCCAGACGGCCAGCTCATACGAAGCCACAGCAGACTTCCGCCTCGCAGATGCGGCAGTATCATCACGGCATGGCCCCCTTCGGCCATGGCAGGGCGCGACGCCTGCCACGCGGCAGCAGAGAGGTAGACCCGTGATGACCGGTTCCGTACGCCGGACGCGGAGTGTGCAGGTGGCCGGTGTGGGAGTCGCAGCGGTGCTGGCCCTCAGCGGCTGCTCCTCGTCGTCCTCCGGGGACTCGTCCTCGTCCGGGTCCGGCTCGGCGACGTCCTCCTCCCAGAAAGTGACCGGCACGGTGACCGTCTTCGCCGCCGCCTCGCTGAAGGAGAGCTTCACGGCGCTGGGCAAGGAGTTCGAACAGCAGCACCCGGGGACCGAGGTCACCCTCAACCTCGGCGGCAGCGACACCCTCGCCGCGAGCATCACCGGCGGAGCGCCCGCGGACGTCTTCGCCGCCGCCAGCGCCAGCACCATGCAGATCGTGACCGACCGGGGGGACACGGCCGGCGCGCCGGCCACCTTCGTCCGCAACCAGCTGGAGATCGCGACACTGCCGGGCAACCCCGACAGGATCTCCTCCCTGAAGGACCTCACCAGGTCCGGCCTGAAGGTCGTCCTGTGCGACAAGGCGGTGCCCTGCGGCGCCGCCGCGCAGAAGGCGCTCACCGCCGCCGGCCTCGAGCTCACTCCGGTCTCCTACGAGCAGGACGTCAAGTCCGCGCTGAACAAGGTGGTGCTCAAGGAGGCCGACGCCGCGGTGGTCTACCGGACCGATGTGAAGGCGGCCGGTGGCAAGGTGGAGGGCGTGGAGTTCCCCGAGGCGGCCGAGGCCGTGAACGACTACCCGATCGCCCTTCTCGACCACGCACGCGACTCCGCGGCGGCCAAGGCGTTCATCGCGCTGGTGCGCTCCGCCGAGGGCCAGAAGGTGCTGGCGCAGGCAGGGTTCCTCAAGCCGTGACCACGACCCACGACACCGGCGCGGTGCCCCTGCAGGACGGTCCGCGACGCCGGCGTCTCTCCCGAGGCGCACCGCTTCCTCTGCTGGTGCCCGCGCTGGTCGGCCTGGCGTTCCTGCTGCTGCCGCTGCTGGCCCTGCTGATCCGCGCCCCCTGGCGCAGCCTGCCCGACCAGCTGACCAGCACGGAGGTGTGGCAGGCGCTCCAGCTGTCCCTGATCAGCGCCACCGCCGCCACCGCCGTCAGCCTGGTGCTCGGCGTACCGCTGGCCTGGCTGCTGGCCCGGACCGACTTTCCCGGACGCGGCCTCGTACGGGCTCTGGTGACGCTGCCGCTGGTCCTCCCGCCGGTGGTGGGGGGTGTGGCGCTGCTGCTGGCGCTGGGGCGCAACGGGGTCGTCGGACAGTGGCTGGACTCCTGGTTCGGGATCACGCTGCCGTTCACCACGGCCGGTGTGGTGGTCGCGGAGGCCTTCGTGGCCATGCCCTTCCTCGTCATCAGCGTGGAGGGCACACTGCGCGCCGCGGACCCGCGCTACGAGGAGGCGGCCACCACACTGGGGGCGTCCCGCTTCACCGCCTTCCGCCGGGTCACGCTGCCGCTGATCGCACCGGGGATCGCGGCGGGCGCCGTGCTGGCCTGGGCGCGGGCGCTCGGCGAGTTCGGCGCGACGATCACCTTCGCCGGCAACTTCCCCGGCCGTACCCAGACCATGCCGCTGGCGGTCTACCTGGCCCTGCAGAACGATCCGGCCGCCGCGATCGCGCTGAGCCTGGTGCTGCTCGCGGTGTCGATCGCGGTGCTCGCGGGTCTGCGGGACCGCTGGACGACGGCGTCCTCATGAGGCCGCCACGGATCCCCCCGCACGAACCGTCGCGCATCCTGGACGATCACTTCATGACCGACATCGACGAGACCACGAACGGCGTCCGCGCCGAGGACCCGGAGGGTGCCGGGCTGGACGCCCGGCTCGTCGTCGCACGCGGCGCCTTCCGGCTCGACGTGGCGCTCACCGCCGCCCCGGGGGACGTCGTGGCCCTGCTCGGCCCGAACGGCGCCGGCAAGACCACGGCCCTGCGCGCGCTGGCCGGTCTGGTCCCCCTCACCGACGGCCATCTGCGCCTGGACGGCGCCACCCTGGACCGCACGCCGCCGGAGGCGCGTCCGGTCGGGGTCGTCTTCCAGGACTACCTGCTCTTCCCGCACCTGTCCGCCCTGGACAACGTGGCCTTCGGGCCGCGCTGCCGGGGCGCGGGCAAGGCCGAGGCGCGAGCGCAGGCCGCCGAGTGGTTGGCGCGCATGGGCCTGGCCGACCACGCCGGCGTCAAGCCGCGCAGGCTCTCCGGGGGTCAGGCCCAGCGGGTGGCCCTGGCCCGCGCCCTGGCCACCCGACCCCGGCTGCTGCTCCTGGACGAGCCGCTCGCCGCACTGGACGCCCGTACCCGCCTGGAGGTCCGGGCCCAGCTGCGCCGGCACCTCGCCGAGTTCGAGGCCGTCGCCGTCCTGGTCACGCACGACCCGCTGGACGCGATGGTGCTGGCGGACCGGCTCGTCGTCGTCGAGCACGGGCACGTGGTGCAGGAGGGCGCCCCGTCGGACATCGCCCGCCGCCCGCGCACGGACTACATCGCGCAGTTGGTCGGCCTGAACCTGTATCGCGGGCAGGCCGAGGGCCACACCGTACGGCTGGACGGCGGTCCGGTCCTCGCCACCACCGAGGATCTGTCCGGACCCGCGTTCGTGGCGTTCCCGCCGGGCGCCGTCACCCTCTACCGGCACCGTCCCTCCGGCTCCAGCGCGCGCAACCTGTGGCGGTGCGAGGTCGCGGGCCTGGAGACGCACGGCGACCAGATCCGCGCCGACCTCACCGGCGAGCTGGCCCTCGCCGCCGACCTGACCACGCTCGCCGCGGCGGAACTCGACCTGCACCCGGGCGCGGTCGTCTGGGCGGCGGTCAAGGCGGCCCAGACCCACGCCTACCCGGCCTGACAGGTCCGGCCACGGCCCGACGCGACTCGACGGGCCCCCTCGACCACATGGGGCCCCTGCCCGGCCCAAAGACCGGGCCCGGGCCCCCAGTGGGTGTTGCGGCGGGGGCGGCCGGGGGGCGGGT